>CAZYEN010000014.1:0-2178 GCA_964646465.1 uncultured Candidatus Saccharibacteria bacterium
TATTTTTGGGATATGTCTAAAATAAATTATGAATTGTGAATTATTCTTCGGCAGGCTCAGCAAACTCAGTCCTCCTCCGTCCGCTCCCAAACTAAATTATGGGAAGGACCACCTCCCCCAAGGGAGGACAAAATAATACAATGCAGTCGACTGAAAGGTCGCCCCTACAATTTATAATTTATATTTCACAATTTAACATTAAAATGTGTGCTCTCACCAAGACTCGAACTTGGATTAGAGGCTTAGGAGTCCCCGGTTCTATCCTGTTGAACTATGAGAGCATTGGTCTTATTATACTCAAAAAATTGATTTTTGTATATAAGACAATAGCATAGACTTTAAATATCTAAGTTTTGTACTGATCTTGCTCTTGATTGAATGAATTTACGGCGAGGCAACACTTCTTCTCCCATTAACATATCAAAAACTCTATCGGCTTTCTCAGCTTCTTCGATAGTGACTGACTTCATTACTCTAGTTGCAGGGTCCATAGTTGTGCTCCAAAGTTGTTCGGGATTCATTTCTCCAAGTCCCTTATATCGTTGAATATTTATCTTGGATTGTGGATTTTCAGCTTCCCACTTAGCTACTAATTGCTGTTTTTGGTCATCTGAGTATACATAGTGAAATTCTTTTCCACGGGATATACGATACAATGGCGGTTTTGCAATAAATACATTGCCAGCTTCAATCAATTCTTTGAAATATCTAAAGAATAAAGTCAAAATTAAAGTCATAATATGAGCTCCATCCACATCAGCATCTGTCATAATAATAACTTTGTGATACCTGAGCCTATTGATATCAAATGTCTCCCCAATAGAAGTTCCAAGAGCGATAACCAATGACTTAATTTCTTTAGAAGCTAACATTCTATCTAGCCTAGCCTTTTCTACATTCAAAATTTTACCTCTAAGAGGCAGAATAGCCTGAAAAGCGCGGTTTCTTCCCTGTTTGGCAGAACCTCCAGCAGAATCTCCCTCTACTATAAATAGTTCGCTTTCCTCTGGTCTACGACTAGAACAATCTGCCAACTTACCTGGCAAAGTCATACCCTCTAAAGCCCCTTTTCTAATTACAGTATCTCTAGCGGCTTTAGCTGCTCTACGAGCTTTAGCTGCCAAAAGAGAATTCTCAATAATAGCTTTAGCGTCTCCAGGATTTTTATCCAAATAATCGGCTAATTGCTCTCCAAAAATTTGGTCTACAATACTACGCGCTTCTACAGTTCCTAATTTCTCTTTAGTTTGCCCTTCAAACTGAGGTGATAATGGAGCTTTTAATTTAATTGATATTACAGCTACCAAACCTTCTCTAACATCATCTCCAGTTAAGTTCTCATCTTTTTCTTTTAGAATACCTTTCTTTTTGGCATAGTCATTCAAAACTCTAGTTAAAGCAGTTCTGAAACCAGTGACATGAGTTCCTCCACCTGGAGTAATAATATTATTTACAAAGGACAATTCAGTAGATTGCAAATCACGAGAATATTGAAAGGCAACTTCAACTAAAATATTATCTTTCTCTTGATTACAATAAAATGGAGTTGAATGTCTAGGGTCTTCTCCATGAAACAAATAACTTAAATAAGAAACTATTCCACTATCAAAGAAAAATGTATAGTCTAGAATGTTATTCTCTTGTCTAAAATCATTTACTTTAATTTGTGTCCCTTTGGTAAGGTAGGCTTGAGATCTTAAATAGGTATATATTTTTTCTCGATTAAACTTTGTTTCTGAAAAAATAGATTCATCTGGCTTGAATATAACCTCGGTTCCATTTGGATGATCAGTTTTCCCAACTTTTTTAATTGGACCTTGAGGAAAACCAATAGAAAAACTTTGAGTATACTCATATCCATCTTTCCAAACAGTGACTTTAGTGTCAGTGGAAAGTGCATTCACTACTGAGATTCCCACTCCATGTAATCCTCCAGAGACTTGATATCCTCCTTTCCCAAATTTACCTCCTGCATGAAGTTTGGTCATAATTGTCTCCAGGGTTGATACTCCAGTCTTAGGATGAATATCTACTGGGATACCTCTTCCATTATCCTCTACCCTGATCATATCTTTTGGCAATAGATCAACCGTGATGGTATCACAATACCCTCCCATAGCCTCATCAATGGAGTTATTAACGATTTCCCAAACCAAATGATGCAACCCTTCTGTTCCG
>CAZYEN010000015.1:0-63987 GCA_964646465.1 uncultured Candidatus Saccharibacteria bacterium
ATCCTGTTTTACAACATTGTCATCTTGATTTTCAAACGCTCTTGATTGAACTCCATTATACAGAATAGCTGCTGCAATCATCATACCTGATAAAAGGATTGAGGAGACTACTAATAGAATTGATTTATTTTCCATATTATATTATGCTAGTTATATAGATACACTATATCATACATTTTTATCTATATCAAAATACTTTACAAACCTATAATTACATAACAATATTACTATGATTTATGATACTATTATAATTGGAGGTGGACCAACAGGTACTTCAGCATCTATTTATGCAGCTAGAAAGCAACTCAAAGCAATTTTGATCACCGATAGTTTTGGTGGGCAATCGGTGGTCTCTAATGATATAGACAATTGGATTGGAGATATTAGAATTTCTGGTTTTGATTTAGCTCAAAAATTTGAAGCCCATATCAAAGCTCAACCTGGACTCGAGACTTTAGTAGATAGAGTTGCTAAAATTGACCAAGTCTCAGAGACACCTTATCCTATATATGAAGTAACTACCGAGGGTGGTAAAACTTTTCAAACTAAAACCTTAATTCTTGGAATGGGAGCTCATAGAAGAAAATTAGATATACCTGGGGAAGCTGAGTTTAGTGCAAAAGGAGTAGCCTATTGTGCCACTTGTGACGCTCCGTTTTTTGAAGGACAAAAAGTAGCTGTTGTTGGAGGAGGAAATGCGGGTCTTGAAAGCGCTCTAGATTTACTTGCCTATGCAAGTGAGGTCTATTTATTAAATCGTAGTGATGAACTCAAAGGAGACCCTCAGACAGCTGAGAAAATCCAAAAACATCCTAATTTCAAAGGAATACTCTATAATACGGTAGTCACAGATATATTTGGGGGAAAATTAATGACAGGAATACATTATCAAAATCTCAAGACACAAGAGATTAATGAACTTGCCATTACAGGATTATTTATTGAAATTGGTTCTCTTCCTAATTCTGATATGGTAAAACATCTAGTTGATACCAATCAAATTGGAGAGATTATTATTGATCACAAATACTCCACCACCTCCCGAGCAGGAATATTCGCTGCTGGAGATATCACCGATGAGGCCTATAAACAAAATAATATCTCAGCGGGAGACGCCGTCAAAGCTGCTTTATCCGCCTACAATTACATTCATAAATTGGAGGGGTAGTTTAATATTACATATGCCACTGAAAGAAGTGCTCAATAAAGCGAAGGTTATAAGTAAAGAAAAAAAGCTTGAAATAGAGAAAAATTTAGAGTATGCTAAAAATATTATAGATGGAACCAATAATGTATATAAGGTACAAGAAGACATCTTTACTAAATATGGCTATATTTTAGGTAAAAAAGAAACAAGCCTTATACTGATAAAATCTATTCTTAGATCCATTTCAATAGAACAAGTTGATGAATTAATGTGGAATCACTATCAAGATATAGATTGGAAAATATTACCAAAATATAATGACTGGGATTCTATTCTAAGATTAAAAGATCGTAAAAAAATTATATCTGAATGTATAGATATTCTTAGAATTAGTAAAGGAAATATTTATAGACCTATAATCTATACCTTAATTTCTCACATAGAAGGTTTATGTAGAGATATTATACTCGAATTTTTTGAAGAAACATCAAAGAGTTACACATATCCAGAATTAAAAAATAATATTACAGAAATTTTGAAAGAAATCTCTTCCCAAAAACAATTATCTTATGATAGTAAATCTGATCCCATTATAATAGATCATATACTTTCTAAGTTAATTACTGAATATTTGTTTATGAATGCTGATCATAAAGAATCAACAGAGGATATTCGAACTAAAAACCCATTTTTACTCTCAAGACATAAAATAATACATGGAAATATTTTTACAAACGAAGCTCTATCAAAAAGTAATCTTATTCGTTTATTATTAATATTTGTATATCTTGGAGATATTTATTACTGGCTTAAAATTAAGAAACCATAAACTCCTGAAACACCTTCGTTTTTTCCAACAACCTTAACTCCTCCTTACACCACTCCGAAAAAGTAATCTCATCTGCAAAGGCTCTGGCTACAAACTCATCCCAATCAAGCCATTCATAATTCTCTACTTCTTCTGGATGTGGGGTTACAATATCAGAGCTAATCCCAAAAAATATTGGGCAAATTTCATTTTCTACTACTCCATCTCGCTCAAAACGGTAGCGATAAGGACTAGCCTCCACTAAAGCCTCAAAATACTCAATCCCTAATTCATATTTAGCTCTTCTCCTGACAGCATCTATAGTCTCCTCCTCTAGCTCAGGATGTCCGCAACAACTATTAGACCATACTAATGGCCAAGTTTTTTTACCTCTCCACCTTTGCTGAATTAGAAATTTTTTATCCTCAGGACGAAATAAAAATAAAGAAAAAGCTCGATGAAGTGGTGTTTCAAGAGTATGCACCTCAGATTTAGGAGCGACTCCAATTACTTCATTTAGCTCTGTTACTAAAACAACATGTTCAAAATTTGGTTTTTGTAGCATTTTTAACGTTTATTTTTTTAATTCAGCATCGATTAGAGCTTTGAATTCATCTACTGTTTGAGGGTTTTTGATAACAACTCCATTTAAGATAAAGGTCGGAGTTGAATTAATCCCTAGAGCTACTCCGGATTGATAATCTTTCTCTACTCGCTCTTTAGCATCATCCTCAGGTAATAGATCTTCATCAAATTCAGCCACATCAAGACCAATAGCTTTAGCATAAGCACCAAATAATCCTCTTGGGTCTTTCTCTTTAGACCATTCTGCTTGATTTTTGAAAAGCTCATCTTTCATTTCCCAGAATTTACCTTCCTCTCCTGCAGCTTCTGCAGCTTGAGCAGCTAAGTCAGCATTAGGATGAATGCTTCTTAGAGGGAAGTGTCTATACACTATTCTCAAGTCCTCACCACTATACGCGTCTCTCACTTGCTTTACAATATCCTCAAAAGCCCTACAAGCTGGACATTGAAAGTCTGAATACTCTACCAAGGTTACTTTAGCATCTTTATTACCTAAATAGGTATCCTCATCTGTCACCTCTACATTTACATTCCTTGAGCCAGAGTCTTGAGTTCTAAGCCCCCAAAATATAGCTCCTGCTACTACTAAAATCGTAATTATAACTATTACTTTTCCGATTAAATTATTCTCTGTTGCTTCCATATATATCTGTTAATCATTAATTTATAATTCTCTATTATTATATCATATATTTAACCTAGCTTCAAAATCAAACAAATTATTAATGACTATGCCCATGATGATGTGTTTTCTCTTTTTCAGTTCTTGGTTTATGAACATATTTATCAAAAACTTTAGCTGCAATAAAGCTAGTGATTGGTACGGCTAGAATAATAGCAATGCTTCCTGAAAGAGTTCTCACTAATTCTTGTCCTATAAATTCAGAGTTGAGAGTCACCCAAATTGGGACATTAGCACTATTGATATATAATAACAAGAATAGAGGTAAGCTAGACCCGACATAAGCCAAAGCTAGGGTATTGACTAAAGAAGCTATATGATCTCTTCCGACTGACATACCAGCTTTATATAGTTGCTTGAATTTGGTATTCAGATTTGCTCTTTTAATCTCATCAATTGTAGCTGCTTGAGCCACGGTAACATCATCCAGAACCCCAAGCATACCGACAATTACTCCTGCTAACAAAATACCTCTCAGGTCTAAATCAGCATTCACAATTGAGGCTAAATAAAAGGTATCCTCACTACCAACTCCAAACATCTGAGCTAAATAGACAAAAATAGCCGAAATTCCATACGCTAGTATTAAGGTTAGGTTCATACTTATAAAAGCAATAAAAGTACGAGTCCTAAATCCATGAGAGATAAATATAGTCAAAGTTATAATACTAAAACTAGCTATAAAGGTTATCAGCACTGGATTTTGTCCATTCAATAAAGATGGAACCAAATATCCTACCAAAACTCCCACACTAGCAATTAAGCCTAATATGGAGCCCATTCCTTGTTTACCTGTAAATATTACAGTCAAAATCAAGAAAAATATCACCATACCCAATAAACCCGGTAATCTATATCTATCTTGAATATAATACTGCTCTTTATCACCTACCATTGTCCTTACCACTACTAAAACATCTCCCTTTTTATAAATTTGGCTTTCTTGTAAATCCGTCCCTCCCCCATTTTCAACTACTATAATTGCATTTTTCTTATCTTTATTTAAAATTTTTAGAGTCAAATTTTGAGTTATAAGTTTACGACCTAATAATTCACCTTCTTTGGTATCTACAGCTTGTACCTCCGCTCTATAAAATCCATCTGGCTCAGTATATTGATCATTTTGCAAATTATCATTCTCTAGTGAATTATATTCTACAATTTTTGTAGTCTCTAACTCATCAACCAATTCACTTTCCTGATCCTGAGCAAAAGTGTATGTTGGTAAAAAACTTAAAACTATAAGTCCAATAGTATAGATAAATTTTTGCATATTTTATAGTTATAGATTATTTACTTTTTGAAATAATTTCTTTAGCAAGATATGATCTTAATACTTTAGGAATTACAATACTTCCATCAGCTTGCTGATAATTCTCCATAATTGCAATAATAATTCTACCAATAGCAAAGACAGTAGCATCATTCATATGCACAAAGTGTTTTTTACCCTCAATATCTTTGTATCTTGTCTGTAGTCTTCTTGACTGAAAATCTCCCATATAGTCTGAGGTATGTGTCTCGCGGTATTGATTTTGTCCTGGAAGCCAAGTCTCTATATCATAGGCTCTAATATCTGGAGTTCCCATATCGGCGGTACATTTGAGCACAACCTGATAAGGTAGTTCTAATTGTTGCATAAAATACTCTTGAATAGCTACAATCAAATCCTGTTCTGCAAAACCAGAATCTTGATCACTAAAGACTTCAATTTCAATTTTATCAAATTGATGTAGTCTCAAGATTCCCTTCATATCCTTACCATAGGTTCCAGCTTCCCTTCTAAATGCAGTAGAATAGCCTACATATCTTAGAGGTAATTGTTTGTAATCTAAAATTTCATCTATATGAAGTGGCCCTAAGGTATGCTCAGCGCTTCCGACCAACATTAAGCCATCCTCAGTAGTTTGATATCTATCATCAATTGGATCTAGCCTACCCATTCTCTTCATCACTTCTGCTTTCATTAAAACTGGGGGAATAATTGGATTATAGGCTTTCTTAGATAAATTCCCCAGCCCTAATTTATGAATACTTTCTTGAATAATAGTACTGTTTTGCAATGTAGACAAGACCCATTGAATAAGAGCAAATTGTAACAGTACTAAATCTCCTTTTAGATATGCAAATCTAGCTCCTGAAACTTCTGCTGACTTTTCAGTATCAATTAAATCTAAATTTTTACCTAATTGCCAATGTTCCAGTGGAGTAAAATCAAAGACTGGCTTTTCCCCAACTTGCCTGAGTACAATATTCTCATCCTCAGTCAATCCAATTGGAGTATCATCTGAATAAATATTAGGAACTTTATACATTAAATCACTATAAATTTCACCAACTTTCACAAAATCTGAGTCTAGTTGAGATAATTTATCTTTAATATCTTTACCTTTTTGAATTAAAACATTTTTCTCCTCCTCCGACAAAGCAGACATTAATTTCATTTGTTCTGACACAATATTTTTATCTGCCCTTAAAGATTCTATCTCTTGCAATAAATTTTGCCTTTTCTCATATACCGACAATAAATAATCTATATCAAGCTCAATCTTTTTATTCTTGACAACTTCTATTATAAATTTTCGATGCTCTTTAATATAGCTAATATCTAACATAATTATAAGTAATTTTATATAGTATTAAGTATATCACAGCTCTGCTATACACTCAATATAAATTATATGATATAATAAAACATATAATTTAGTAATAAAAATGAAAATACGAACTAATAAAGGATTTTCCCTTCTAGAAATACTCTTAGTGATAACTTTACTGTCTATATTACTTGCTATATTAGTGACAAGAGTTAATCCTAGAAATATCATTTATATATCAGAAGATAATAAAAGAGAAGCTGATGCTTTAACAATTTATCAAGCTCTAGAACAGTATTCTATCAAAAATAATGGATATCCTGAATCTATAAAAAATATGTCGATCAATACATCTGCTTATATATGTAAATCGACAGCCCCAAATTGCCAAGCCCCAAAAATAAATCTATCTTCCATACTAGTACCAACATATTTTTCTAAAATTCCAGAATACTCTAAAGATACTATTAATAGTGGTTTTTATGTTGTAAAAGACACTAATGGCAAAATTGGAATTGGAGGAATAAGAAGGTTAGATGACACAACATTTGTCAAAGGATTAGAGAGTCAAAATTTTATTATCTCTCCTTAAATAAACTTAGACTCCATTTTGGGGATTATTTATAATTGTGCTGGTGAACGGACTTGAACCGTTACGGAGTTACCTCCAAAGGATTTTGAGTCCTTCGTGTCTACCATTTCACCACACCAGCAATGGATTTTGATCACTGTAAATAACTATGTTAGTATACCTGTCTATAAACCCCTTGTCAACAATTTTAAAGTATGTTATAATAGAACAGTATTAGCGATATCAAAATAAAATATTAAAGATATGCATAACTCAGACGAAAAATCTCAGCAAATTGCTGAACTAGAACAAATTGTAAAAGAAGCAGAAGCTAGGCTAAATCAAGCAAGAGCTATGTTAACTCAGGTAGCTGGAGCTAGTCAGCCATACGCAAGTGTAGCTGGACAAGCGGAGAAAATTGTATTAGGAGAATTTACCGGAGAATATATGGTAGATGAAAGTAAAAAACAATATCCTGTACCTGCCAACTATGCTAGTAAATCTAAATTGATCGAGGGAGATCAGCTTAAACTTACAATTACTGCAGATGGTGCCTTTATATATAAGCAAATAGGTCCAGCTCCTCGTAGAAGAGCTATTGGAAATATAACCTACCAAGACAATAGTTATTTTGCTAAAGTTGGAGATGAGCTTTATAGATTATTAACTGCCTCTGTAACATACTTTAGATTATCTCCTGGAGACGAAGTAACAATCTTAACTCCTTTAACCAAAAAAAGTGAATGGGCTGCTATTGAAAATGTAGTTAGCTCTCAAACACTTGGAATAGTTAATCCTAATGCCCCATCACAATTAGTTAACACAGAAGTAGCTGATTATAAAACCCCTACCCCTAATAGTACTGAAGCTGCATCAATAGATGAGTCAGGATCTGAAGATAGCTCAGATGATGAGGAATTAAAAATACAGCCTTGGTAGGTGTCCGAGAAATTATAGTATTTGGGATAATTGGAGTTTTAAATACCTCGATTGATATCGGGGTATTTATGTCTTTAAAATATATATTTCAGATTAACAACCAATCTAACTGGATAGTTATAATAAATTTAATTGCTATTGTATTGGCAATTATCTTTAGTTACTTTGCCAATAAATACTTTACTTTTCAACATAAGTCTAAGACTGATGCTAAAGAGATAACTAGTTTTTTAATTGTAAATTTATTTGGATTTTTAATTAATACTAATATTTTGAGACTTGCTATTTCTCTATTACCTAGTGAAATCAGTTTCTCCTTGATTCCTTTCTTGATAGATCCTGCACTTATTGGTAAAATATTAGGGACAGCAGGATCGATGATAGTAAGCTTTATTGGATATAAATTCTTTGTTTTTAATAAATAGAATAATACTTTTATGCCTGCTTTATATCGTACTTATAGACCTCAAAACTTTCAACAGGTTATAGGGCAAGAGATAATAAAAACAACTCTACAAAATGCGATTATTAATAATCGAACCGTGCACTCATATCTATTCAGTGGACCTCGTGGAACTGGTAAAACAACAATGGCTAGAATTTTTTCTAAAGCCTTAAATTGTATTAATCGTCAACCTAATTTAGCAGAACCTTGTAATACTTGTATTAATTGTAAATCTATTAACGATAATGCTTTTATTGATTTAATTGAAATTGATGCTGCATCTAATCGTGGAATTGATGAAATTCGCAACTTAAAAGAAGCTATCAGATTTGCTCCGTCTCAAAAAAATGGTTATAAAATATATATTATTGATGAAGCACATATGTTGACTAAGGATGCCTCCAACGCTCTTCTGAAAACATTAGAGGAACCTCCCTCTAACACTATTTTTATTTTAGCTACAACTGATGCCCACAAAATGATACCTACAATTCTATCCAGAGTACAAAAATTTGATTTCAAACCATTAGCTCATTCTGAGTTAAAACAAAAAATTTTATTCATTGCCAAAGAAGAGAAAGTAAAAATTGACGAGCAAGTAGTGAATCAAATTATCCTGCAAGCAATGGGAGGTGCAAGAGATGCTGAGAGCATTCTAGGTAAACTAATTTCAGCCGGGACAGAAGATATTACAATAGACTTTGCCTCTGCTATTCTAGGTAAAAACTCTTATTTTGAAGCTTATACTTTATTGGAATTTTTATCACAAAACCAGATATATTTAGCAATTCGACATATACATAAGCTATATGCTAGTGGCTATGGAATTGAGCAATTAATTGTAAACTTACTCACTATTAGCCATAATATATTTCTATTACAAATTGAAAACAGTTTGATCCAAAAAGAATCCTTATTGGATGATGAATATTCCAAATTAGAAAGCCTGGCGCTTACAATATCTAAGGTGAAAATAAGAAATTTTATTCAGTCTCTTGAGATAATAAAATCACAGACACACACAGCCTATCTACCATATTTACCCTTGGAGTTAGTCATAGCTCAAATTTGGGAGATAGATAATATGAATAACAATGAAAAGAATATTATCTCCGACAATATAGATAATACAATAATTACAAAGTCTGATATAAAATTAGCCCCTAAGACTAAGCCTGTAGAGAATACTCCTCCCCTGAATACACCCCCAGCTCCTACAATAACCCAACCTAAAGATAGCCCCGTAGTCAAAGAAACGTCTGGCTCTGCAGATGTTTATAGTGTGTACAAAATATATCCTGCTATTAATAAGGCATTAACTAAAACCAATAAAAGTTTAGCGATCATCTTTGCGCAAACTCAACCTGTTGATATTATAGATAACACTATTGTAATAGCCGTAGAATCTGATTTTTATAGATCTAGATTGGATAAAAATACCAAGCTTATCTTGGAATATATAACAGAACATTACCCTTCTATACTAGGTATAAATTTTGTCACTAAAAAAGTTAGCTCCATTAATACAATGAATATAGAACCTAATAATGACTTTAACGCCGAGGACGACGAAAAGCCTAAAGATATTAACGATACTATAGCTGATATTTTCAAAGATAGCTTATAATAAACTTTCTCGCTCTTTTAATAAAATTTCTAATTGGATATTGGTATTCTGAATATGAATAAAGGCCTCATAAGGTGAAGTAAGTGGAATAATTTGCTTTTTATTATACTTATTATAGTTAAGATAATAGAAAAAATCTCTATTCATACTATAGAATAAATTTCGCATCAAAGGATCATCATCCACCGTATCTACTTCCGCATGCTCTTTGCCTAACATATAGGTAGCATACTCCCATAGTCGGAATATCGCTTTTTCAAGATTAGAATATCTTGACCAATTTCGCTCCTCTTGAATTCTAAGTGTAGCTGATTTATTAGATTTACTATGTGTAATCTGAGCTTTAGTAGCAGTCAGTGCAATTTCCAAAGTAGTAGATTTAGCCATAAGATCAATATCTTTATGATTTTTGACCTCCATCAAATCAAAATAATGACTATAAGCATACCAATGCACCCCAATATCCTGATGCTCCACCTCCCGAATCCATGTCACTCGTCCACCTCGGAATCGACGAAAAGATTTTAGTGTCATATTCATAGTTCCACCTTTTCTCTCATTCACAATAGTAATGAAATTCTTAATTCCAAGTCCAGTTAAGAGTTTTTCTAATGGTAATTGCCTATATATAATCGGCAAATATACTGAAGTCGGAATAAATTCAAGGTGAGTTTTCAATCTATCTACTGTACCTGCAATTTCATCCTTCCACCAGTCAAAATAATACATACTAAGATGGCTACTGCCCCAATAAGCATCTGGGATTATATATAGCAAGTCTTTTTGTAGCATTTTTTGAATAATTTCTATAAATTCTGGATACTTTTTGGCTGCCACATCCAAGAAATGCCCTGTAATAATCACCGATACTTTAATATTTTGCTTATATAAAAACTGAAATAATGGAATATAAATTTGGGTAAATTCCCTGTCCCAGACAGTGTCACTTGTCTTTTTGTCTACAAAGGGTAATTTCGGGTTTTTGAGAATATCTACTAGAGATTTAGAAGTATAACTAAAAATCAGAGACAGAGATATTAGCACTGGATATTCTTGGGGAATAGAAATAAAATTTAGGTTTTTCTTACTCATATTTTATCAATTAAGCCCAATAACTTAGCGACCTCTTTTGGCCAATTATGCTGAGATAGATCCTCTTGTTGCCTTTTTAGTAAATCTACTCTAGCCTCTTTATTCTGAATAAAGTGAAGAATACTATTGGCAAAAGCCTCAATATCATAATAGGCAAAAGTCGGAGTAGATGGCACCACCGCAATAAAACCACTAGTCTCGGAGGCTATAGTAGGTACTCCAGAACGAATCGCCTCTAATGCGGTTAAGCCAAATGGCTCATTTGGAGAAGGCATCACGAATAACTGACTAGTTTTATATAATTGCTTTTTCGCCTCTCCATTCACCCAACCTGTAAATAAAATATTTCTCTCTAACTTTCTTTTCGCCACATGCTCCACAATTTCAGGCAATAAATTACCCTCTGGAGAACCATCTCCTGCGATAATAAAAGTTACCTGTGGGTCAATTTGCAAAACCCTAACCGCCGTTTCCAGTAAGAAAAACAAGCCCTTTTGTCCAACTACCCTACCCACAAAAAGCACATTCTTACCCTTATCTAAATGCTCAAAACCAATTTTTTCCGGCTCAAAACTAATATCATTATAAATGGGTTGGATTTTCTCAGCCGGGATATTATAATCCTCCACCAGGACTTGTTTGGAAATATCTGAGACCACGGCAAGTTTTTCAGCTTGATAAAAACCTTTTTTCTCCAGCTCATATAGAGCTTTAGCGGTGTGATCATTATTCTGTATATACCCACCCGATCTATCTACCTCACTGGAATTAATATGATAATAAAAAGGTGTCTCAATCTTATGATGCAAAAGCAAAAAATGAGCAGGGATAGCCAGCCAATCCATACCATAAATCACATCAAATTTCTGCTTGTTTTTGGTAAGCCAATCATACACAGCATAGGCATAAGCTCTGGTCAACACGGGAGCATTATTGGGGTATAAAGTTTCTTTTTTATTCTCACCCTTGCTATACAATAAAGGCCATTTGATATTGTTTTGCTTCTTTTTACCTTTTGGGACAAATTCAGTTAAAGTAAAGTCTTCTAAACCAGGAATTAGCTTGTCTTGTTTAGCATACTTTTTGATTTCTTTTTCAAGTGAAATAATATCTGGGATATTATCAGCATTATGAGGCACCAAAACTGTAACTTCAGCTGCTTGACTCCTAAGTTCATCCACTAAGCTTCTTACCAAAACTCCCAATCCACCTTCCATCAAGGGTAGTATTTCCCAAGACAAAATTAGAATTTTTGTGGAAGCTTTAGCCATATTTATAATAATATTATATTTGTTATATTATACCATAAATTTAAGGGAAAAGCGAATTTTGGGAGGGGATTATAATCCTAGACCACCCTTTTATATAGAGAATACCCCTCTTTAGAATCAATATCTGGAGCTAGGGCTCTTATACTATTCGGAGGCATAGTAATCTCCAATAAACCAGCATAACCTCCTAGGGGTTCTAATGCCTCACCAGCTATTGGCTGCAATAAATCTTTGAGTACAGCCACCTCAGTAATAGAACCATTGCGCCACTGTATATGCTCGGTTATGGTCTCATTACTTGGATTCACAATTACCAAAACCGTATCCGCCACTTGATTGGTATATCTCTCAAAAGCCAATAATCGATGAGCTGGAGCTATTCTAAAATCCCCCACTCGCAAAGCTCGATGCTTTTTTCTAAAATTGACTAATTCTTTAACCCAAATTAAATCTGCATTATTATCATTAACTTGACTCCAGTCCATAGCAGCTCTTTGCTCCGGATCCCAACCACCAGTCATCCCGACTTCACTGCCATAATACAGATTAGGAGACCCCGGAAGAGTAAATTGTAAAACTTGAGCTAATTTTCTTTTGATAGGATTTTCGACTCTAGTAGCTAATCTTTGTAAGTCATGATTATCCAGGAAGGTCCAACTTTTTAAGAGTGGTTCTATACCAATATCCAAAATTGTATGGCTAAGCATAGAAGCCACAGTCTCCACTTTAATCTGCTCTTCTACAAGCAAAATAATCAGACTCCTAAAATGATAATTCACCACTCCATCCATAGCTGGCATCCAACCCGCTGGATAATTTATAATCTCCCCCACCACCAGAGAATTTGGCTTCTCTTGATGAGTAGCTTGAGTTAATTCAGACAGAAAATAATGACCCAAATCATAAGCCGTGTCTAGTCTCCAACCATCCACACCATCTTGCAAATAAGTTTTGACCACTGAATTTTTAGCCTGCCATAAATATTCCTGCACTGCGGGGTTTTCCAAATTTAATTCTGGCAAATTGATCTGCCCTCGCCAGGTACAAGCTCCTCCGGGTAAACTTGTATCAAAAAAGAACCAATCCCTCCAAGGACTATTAGGATTATGCATTGCATCTTGGAATTGAGTAGAATTACGCCCTATATGATTAAAAACCCCATCCAAAACTAATTTCATACCACGGCTATGCAAATTATCAGCTAAAGCCCTCAAATCCTCTGCCGTCCCTAATTCTGGGGAAATTTGCTTAAAGTCTAGACAATCATATTTATGATTCGTAAAACCTAGCTGAATCGGGCTTAAATACAAAACCTCAATTCCCAAACTCTGTATATAATCTAATTTACTAATTAAACTTTGCAAATCCCCGCCCCAAAAATCTAATTCCTGGGCATAAACATTCAGCTCTGAGTTATACTCTCCAGCCTGAGGCTTATCTGACCAATCTCTTAAATTTCGTGGAGCTGAATACAAATCTTTTTTAGCCTCCAAATCCAAACTAGGAGCAAATCTATCGACAATAACTTGATATACAATAGCCCCATTGCGCCAATCTAATTCTCTCTTGGTATAAATGTCTATCTCTATCTGAGTGCCTATGTCGTTTGTATCTTGCTGTGGCATTCTGGTAATTTATATATCTTACCCCGCAATCTCAATTGAGACAGTGATAAAATTTTGAGAAGTATTATATTTATTATATTATAACATAATAATCACGCAATTGATAATACAAATTTGGAGTGGAGGATTTTGTAATTCTGTCCTTTGAGCTTTTGCCTTTTATAGTGAAGAGCTTATCTCTCCTCAAATTCTCTACGAGAAATATTAAAGAACTTCTCAAAAAATCGAGTCAGTTTTTGTAAAATACTTTCACGCTTTTTGGTATAGGCTCCATCAGGAGAGAATCGTGAGGGTTTAGTTTCCATAATCTGAGCAACTCCTGTCCCAGTACCCGCAATAGCACCATCTCGAAAAGCATTTTGTACAAAAGCATAAGTTGCTTCTCGATTCAATTCTTCACTCTCAATAATAGCCTCAAGCTCTTCAACCTTTTTCTCCTCCACAAATCTATGCCAATCATCATCCACATTCGATTGAATATCTAGCGAAGTAATAAATTGATTAATCAAATCTTTCTTGTTACGAAGTTCGATACTCGAATCAATCGCCTTATTAATATCCACCAAAATCTCTTTATCTTGAGTATTATCCTCATGATATTTTTTAATCAAAGTCAAAATATAATCAATATTAATCTCAATTTGCTTGATAAGCTCCATCTCAAACACAAGATCCTCATTAATATTTTCTTTATCCTCATCTATTGTTTTACGGAACTCATGATATAAATCAATATATTTACTATGATAATCTTGAATATCACGATCAGATAACATCTCATTCCCCGCAAACTCATCAAAAGTAGTCAAGATATTCCTCAACCGCAAAATTGAACCATATAATTTGATAAACTCTTTTTTACCCGACTCACTAATAATCTCTTCATTCACGGGAAACTCTTGCAACAATTCATCAATAGAGCTTTTATACCCTTTTATCTCCTTATCCCCATCCCGATAACCATGATAATAATCTCCATAAGCCTTCAGTAACACAATACCACTCGCCTCTTTATCACCAAATAATGCAATTGATTCATTCGTCACCCTCTCAAGATTTCGGAAACACACAATATTCCCAAAAGTCTTCACACTATTCAAGATACGATTTGTTCGCGAATAAGCCTGAAGCAATCCATGTAAACGCAAATTTTTATCCACCCAGAGAGTATTCAACGTTGTCGCATCAAATCCAGTCAAAAACATATTCACCACAATCAAGATATCAATTTCGCGATTCTTTACCCTTTCACTCACATCCTTATAATAACTTTGGAATTTATCCGAAGAAGTATCCCAAGAAGTCCCAAACATTCCATTATAATCCTTGATAGCATTCTCAAGGAAATCTCGAGAGCTCATATCAAGTCCACTCGTATCCTCAGAATTTTCATCAATCAATCCATCAGCATCCTCATCATTTGCCCCAAAGCTAAAAATAGTCGCAATTTTTAACTGCTTATCACTTGGCAAATCAGCTAACTGTTTTTTGAACTCAAGATAATATTGTTTTGCCATCGGGATAGAAGCCACCGCAAAAATAGAATTAAACCCAGCCAATCGACGGTCTTTAAGACGATAAAAACTATTTCGCTTTGTCTTTTGATCAAAATGCTCCCGAATATACCCCACAATATTCTCAAGCCTCTCAGGAGATGCCAATACCTTCTCACGATCAATATCATTCACCTTTTTATCTTCAATATTCTCCGCCTCCCTCACCGTCGAAACATAATCCACCTTAAAGGGGAGTACATTCTTATCCGCAATCGCATTTACAATCGTATAGGTATGTAATTTATCCCCAAAAGCCTGCTCAGTCGTCTTGAGATCAGGACGCCCACCACCAGAAGCATTAATTGCAAAAATTGGCGTACCCGTAAATCCAAAAATATGATAATTCTTAAATGTCTTCGTAATAGCAGAATGCATATTCCCAAATTGAGACCGATGACATTCATCAAAAATCAGCACAATATGCCCATCAAAAATAATATGTCCATCATTACGCCCAATAAACCGATCCAGCTTCTGAATAGTCGTAATAATAATGCGAGATTCAGGATTTTCTAATTGCTGTTTGAGAATAGCCGTACTCGTATTACTATCCGCCGCCCCCTTTTGGAACTTATCATATTCCTTCATCGTCTGATAATCCAAATCCTTACGATCAACCACAAAAATAACCTTATCAATATAATCAAGTTTGCTCACCAATTGAGACGTCTTAAAACTCGTCAAAGTCTTCCCCGAACCCGTCGTATGCCAAATATATCCACCAGCCTCAACAGTACCCAGCTTTTTATAATTCGTACTCACTTCAATACGATTCATAATACGCTCAGTCGCCACAATTTGATATGGTCTCATCACCAATAATTGCTTATCCGAAGTAAAGACACAATACTTCGTCAAAATATTCAGAATTGCATGCTTAGCAAAAAATGTCTTCGTAAAATCCATCAAATCCGTAATAGGTCTATTGGTAGCATCAGCCCACCAACTCGTAAATTCATAACTATTACTACTACGCTTCCCCTTTTTAGCAGAATTTTGATTCGCCTCCTTGATATGTTGATTACGCGTAGTATTACTATAATATTTAGTATGAGTACCATTCGAGATTACAAATAATTGCACATACTCGAATAGTCCAGAATCAGCCCAAAAGCTTTCCCGCTGATAGCGATTAATCTGATTAAAAGCCTCTTGAATAGCAACGCCTCGACGCTTCAATTCAATATGTACCATAGGTAAACCATTTACCAAAATAGTTACATCATAGCGATTAGCCCTTTGCCCCTCCTCAGGAGTATATTGATTCAAAACCTGCAGACTATTATTATGAATAGATTTTTTATCTATCAAATCAATATTTTTAATAGAACCATCATCACGATACAATAATTTTCTACTATCCTCCTGAATAGTAGTTGTCTTCTCCTCAATACTTTGATTGGGATTAGCAATTGCAGTCTTAAAAAACTTCTCCCATTCCGTATCACTAAATTGTATATTATTTAATTTCTCCAATTGATGACGCAAATTCAAAACCAAATCAGTCTCAGAAGTAATACTCAAATATTCATAAGCCTGACTTTCTAATTGCTTGATAAAAGCTCGCTCCAATTCCGCCTCACTCTGATAGCTCTCCTCTCTTACAGATGAAAGTATATATTCACCCACAACCGTACTTTGATTCTGTTGAGCGACAAGATTATATTGAGATGTTTTATCTGACATAAGGATACAATTATCAATTAATAATGAAGGATCAAGAATTATGTATTTTCTGCTTCATTGAAATCTTTATCTTACCCATAATTTTACACAATTTTTTTACTTATGTATATACTATCATATTTTATTTATTAAAATTATTCGGATGAAGAGAATCTAGTTCCCAATTTATAGGGTTATTGATTATATATTCCTGTATACGAAATAAATCTTTATCATTTCTAATAATATGATCATAAAAAGATTTTTGCCAAAAAGTTCCATGTTTATTCAAAGTAGACTTCGTAGAGTCGGCGCCCTTAAACTTCGTAGAGTCGGCGCCCTCGCCGACACTTTCCCTCACACACCCACCGACACTCTCCTTAAACTCTCTCAAAGAAACCCTTTTAAACGAACTGACCACATCCCCCAAACTGACCTTTTTTCCCGTTACCAAAGAACAAGAATTCTCATCAAGTCCAATGATACCATGAAAATGATTCGGCATAATCACATATTCATCAAGAATAACATCCGAATAACATTGAGTTGTATTCAACCACACTTTTTCAATAATTTTTCCCAAGAGGTTAAGTTTGTATTTTGGACTTGATTGTATCGGCGAGGGTACCAATATAAACTCTGTGGTATTCTGTGTCGGCGAGGGCGCCGACTCTACGAAAATACATTGCATATTGTAAGTGCATAAGGTGATAAAATACCAATATCCGCCTTGATATAAATTTTTGGATAAACGATTATTTTGTCGTTTCATATTTTATATTTTCCCAATTTGGGATTTTTTGTAAAATTTCCTTAATTCTGAATTTCCTGAAAGGTAAGAAGTTTATTGCGATAATATTTATATTGCTGACGACGAGCCTTAAGCTCAGCAGGTAGCCCAATAGAGATATTATTCACTAAATCATCGAATTTATCAAGTATAGAGACAATTCGCTCTTGTTCAGCAAGAGGTGGGACGGGGATTTTGATTTTTGACATTACATTACTCATAATTTTGGGGTTTCCCATTCCAGAGCTAACATACTTTTTTGAAACAGTAGCTAGGATATATGATAAAAATTTTATATTAACATTATCATCCTTCACTTTTAAAAGCCCACAAACATTAGTAATACTAAACTTTCCCTTACGATAAAAAATTGAACCAGCATGTGCACCATCTGTCGTCCAAGTTATATACTCCCCATCATAATCATATGTATCTATATTGCCAAAGATACCGTAATTTACCGTTTGAGAAGAATATACAGGATATTTCCCAGCATTATCTTTAAGATAATCTTTAGACATAACCCTACCACGACTAATTAAGCAAATTTCTTCAATTTTTTTCTGTTCCACATCATCACCAAAAGACAAAAGTCCATCTCGATAAAAATCATACTGTTTTTTACGAGCTTCTAGCTCTGCTTCTAGCTCTGCTTCTAGCTCGGTAAAATGATCCAAAATCCTCACAATCTCCTCCTGTACTGAAAGTGGAGGGACGGGAATTTTGAATTTTGCTAACCAAGTTGTACTCATATTTTTCTGCCCTCCTCCCGTCGCATTACTCATTGCCTCTGTTTCAAAACTATCTTGATCAAAAAAATGGAACAGATAGCGTGTTAAAACCAAGCTCTCATCAGCCCTAATACAAGCTACTCGTTGATTAAGCCCAGCTGGTAAATTTACACTAGCTATCATAGCAACTCTACCAACATTCCCAGTTAAAGACATCACTAAATCATTTTCTTTTAATAAATATTTTTCAATCTCTTTTTTTGTATCTAGAGAATAAAATTTCAAATCTTTATCAGACATTTTACCTTTTTGAACATCAGAAATTCGAATAACACGAATCCCTTTTTCAGTATATTTACTGCTTTTAAATGAATATCCATTCAAAATCTCTGCAATTTCTCTTACACTCTTAAACTCCACCCCATTGGGGCATAGTTCTTTAATTAGTGATTCAATTTTGGAATATTTTTCACTCATATTATTTTTTAGTTAAATACACACAGATAATATACACTGTAATAGCCGGAATACCTATTGAGAAGGCAAGTATATAATTTCCTATTGGAAAATAACTTAATGAAAAACCAAATAGTACAGAAGATATAAATTCAAAAACAGTTATTAGGCTATAGTTTTTTAGTTTTGCATCTAATAAAATATAACTCTTTTCAATTTCATGATTTTTCAATCGAAATTTTTCACATTCGTCTTGTGTTTTTTTAAGAGATGCTTCAAGATTATTTACTTTTTCTAACATCATCTTATATGCAACTGTGGTAGATTGTTCTTTCTTAGTTAGATTATTTTTCTGCTTTCTTCCAGACCTCATACTATTTAAAAAGTTGGATTAAACCAAAAGATGACCAGCTAAATTGTTTTGTTGGCTTTCTATGAGGTATTTGTGGAATAGCTGGAATGGGGGGTATTTGTGGAATAGGAAATATTGGAGATGGATAGTCATTAGATAATTCTGAAAAACCAACAACAAAACCATATAAATCTCTTATAACATATCCCTCTAGCCAACCCAGATGTTTACCTTTATATGAATAAATAATATTATCCTTCTCATAACCTAGGTTATATCCATGTTTATCACAAAAAGTACCTTCTGTTGAAAATATTACTTGAGGAGTACCATACCTATCATAGAACCAAATATTATTACTCATAAAAATTATTATTGTTTTCTATATCCACTACTATATTATCAATCTTTTCTTGTATGAACTTTATTGCTTGCTCTTTGTCCATGTATTATTGAAATATTTATATCTCTATTATAGCATAATTATATTAATATGAGAGTAGTTTTCAAAAATCCAATTCTTCTTGTGGACTGAGCCTGTCGAAGCCCTAGATCCCATCGCCTTCGATAAACTCAGGCTACTTCTGTTTTATCCATTACTACTCATTGCTATTGAAAACATAAAAGGATTATGGTATAATGTATTTAGAGTTACTGGGTGACGTATCCTACGACTAATGTCGTACGGGGCATTGACCCAGCACTCAGGACTCTATAAAAACAGCTCTCCATTCGGAGGGCTATTTTTATTTTTTGGACGAAATAACCATATATTAAATTTTGTTGATTTAACTATTATATATTTTTTACCAGTGAATTGAAATGTTCCTGCAAAAACAATTTTATCTAATATATATTTCATTAATTTAACTTTGGATTGTTTTGCATTTACTTTATCAAAAAAACCATTTTGATAATAACCTATTCCTCCCATAATTATATCAATAAGTTGTATGAACACTACTTTCTTTGAATCTACAGGTGTAATATTATTTACATACCTTTGTTGTAAATATTCTGGATTAACTTTAAGTGAAAATTTTTTCCTCAAAGCATTATTGAGAGATTCATATAATGTATTTAAGTCTATTTGATGTTGAGGGTTTGTAATACTATCTGGATAAATTTTATAAGTAGCTGGAATATGAGAGTTATGTAAATATAATTGATATAATAATTTTATGAATCCTTCTTTCTTTATATTATTCTGTGATATTATCTCAGGGTCCTGTGTATCAACAAGCATAATACAAGATCTAAATGTATCTTTATCTATGCAATCAAAAAATATATCTACTAAGTCCTGATATACATTTAGATATTTATCTGAAACTTTACTCCACTTGAACTCTCCTAAAAAATCTACTTCTTTGCCTTCTGAATTTGTATATCCATATTTTTTTCTTAAAGACTCTATTGAATTTTTTACATCAAGAATATTATTCTCATCAACCCAAATACCCCCTAATAGTAAAAACTTTTCATTTCTATGTCTACTCTCATCAGAATATATTCTTATCGTACTCATTTCACTTACCCTCTATTCCCCTCACTATCTCATCTATGGATGTTCTTAACTCTTGTTGCCTAGCGACAATTTTCTCTATTCGGGCATTGAGTTCGGTTATATCTATGACTTCTCGGGTATCTTCTGGGATTACATAGCTTGATACTGAAAGATTATAATCATTCTCTGCTATATCGGTATTATCTACTATTTTGGCAAAGTATTCTTGATCTTGTCTCTGTATAAAGGCATTCAGGATTTTCTTTCGATTCTCTTCGCTCAGTTTATTCTTATTACCCCCTCTTACGAATTCTTGGGAGGCATCTATGAATAATGTTTTATTATCATTCTTACTTTTCTTGAGTACCATAATACAGGTAGCGATAGTTGTCCCAAAGAATAAATCTGGTGGTAGTTGAATCAAAGCATCTACATAATTATTATCTATGAGATATTTACGAATTTTTGCCTCTGCTCCTCCTCGATATAATACTCCAGGGAATTCTACGATTGCGGCAGTTCCACTAGTAGAAAGCCAAGTGAGCATATGGAGGGTAAAAGCTAAATCTGCTTTACTCTTGGGAGCGAGTACTCCTGCTGGTGAAAAACGTGGATCATTAATCATAAGAGGGTTACTATCTCCTTCCCAATGTATGGCGTAAGGCGGATTGGAAACAATAACATCAAAAGGTTCATCATCCCAATGATTGGGGTCGGTTAATGTATCTCCATGGGCAATATCAAAATTATTATAATTAATATCATGCAGGAACATATTAATTCGACAGAGATTATATGTGGTAAGCTCTATTTCCTGTCCATAAAATCCTTGTCTTACATTTTCTTTTCCGAGTACTTTCGCAAATTTGAGCAATAGAGATCCTGAGCCACAGCATGGGTCATAGACTTTATTGACTGAAGTTTTCCCAACTGTAGTAATCTCTGCCAATAACTCTGCTACCTCTTGGGGAGTAAAAAACTCACCTCCTGATCTTCCAGCATTTGCAGCGTACATTGTCATCAAATATTCATAAGTATCTCCAAAGGCATCTATAGTATTATCTGAATACTCACCCAATTTCAACTCTCCAATTTTCTCGAGTAATTTTACCAGTTTTTTATTCCTTTCCGCTACTGTAGCACCAAGTCTTTTTGAATTCACATCCAAATCATCAAATAATCCTTTGAGATCATCTTCACTACTAAAACCTTTAGCTGAGCTTTCAATATTATTGAATACTCTGGATAATGTTTCATTGAGATTATCATCATTACGAGCATTTTTACGTACATTTACAAACAATTCACTTGGCAATATATAAAATCCCTTCTGATTAACTGTCTCCGCTCGTCCAAATTCAGCTTCTTTATCTGATAATTTTGTATAGTCAAAATCTTTATTCCCAGAACGACGCTCATCCGTATTAATATAATTGGTCAAATTCTCACTAATAAATCGATAGAATAATATCCCTAATACATATTGCTTAAAATCCCAACCGGTAACACTTCCCCGCAAATCAGTAGCAATTTGCCAAATAGTTTTGTGTAGTTCTGCTCTTTCTTGTTCTTTTGTCATATAATTTTTAAATATAATTACATTATACCATATTTTAGGACTTTTGTATGCGTAGGAGGGAGGACAGAAAGCAAGAGGACAAGTTCAGTCCACACCCGTCGACTTCGTCGCCACCCTCGCCGGCGAGGGACAATAAATAATACCTGATCTTCTCCAAAGGCGTACAGAAAACCCCAAGCTCAGGTGACTGAAAGGTCTCCCCTACAAAAGTCAAAATACTACCCCACAATCTCAATTGAGACAGTGATTATATCTTGTTCTAATTTGAAAGTTTGGGTATTCTCTGCTCCTTCTAGTGTTTGGAATTGCCATTCTACTACTCCGACTGGCTGGCTGATTGTATCTTGGTATTTTTGGATTAAAGTTTGTATTTCCTCTGAGGCTTGTATGGTGAGCTTGATATTTTGCTCTTTAGATAATTTGGAATTCTTTCGGGTAATTTGTAAATTACGAATTAGCTCTCGTACTAATCCTTCTTCTTTGAGCTGAGGGGTAATGGTGTCGTCCAAGCTCAAGGCTAGTCCTTGATATTCAATTATATTGTCTGAGACTTTTTTATCATAGATTTCTTTGACATTAATCTCTGTCTTGATAATATCTTGCATCCAAGGCTCTAATTCTATACCTTCTATACCCATAGCTTGTAAAGGTTGTCTTACTTTGATGGCTGAGACTTCTCTTAATTTGAAACCTTGCTCAAGAATAATTTTTAATTTATCTACTTTGATTAATATTTCATAATCATCTTTATTAAATGTATAATTATTTTCTGAAGTTTTTATTGCTTCATCCCACTTTAATTTATTTTCTGGATAGACACTTAGATGTATAGATTCGACTGCCTCAGCACTCTGACTCACTACTAGCTCCTGATATAAATATTCTGTTATAAATGGAGAAAATGGAGCTAAGAGATGAATTAATTTTACAAAATTATTATATAGAGATTGCAAAAATTCTGTGTCCCCATTAGCAAAGTCAGTACGAGCGGTACGAATATACCATTTAGAAATATCGTCCATACAGGCTTTAATCTCTCTTGTGGCTTGTGGTATACGATAATTATCTAGAGCCCAATTAACTTCGTGTACAGTATGATCTACTCTAGTATATAACCACTTATTTTTAGGATTTATTGGTTTATGTTCTCCTACCTGAGGCCTCCAATCACTGACATTAGCATAAGTTACCAAAAAACTATACATATTCCAAAGTGGCAATAGGTATTCTTGAGTAATGATTTTGACTGTTTTAGCTGAGACTGTGGTGTCCTCTCCGGCTGCAATTGGGGTGGAGAAAAAGTTTAACCGCAGAGCATCGGCTCCAAATTGGTCGATCAAATCAATTGGATTAGCATAATTTTTCTTACTTTTAGAGAGTTTTTGCCCATCGTCAGCTAATACTAATCCATTTACAATTACATTTTTATAACTTGGCTTATCGAATAAAGCAGTGGACAAGGCTAATAGTGAATAAAACCAACCTCTTGTCTGGTCTACTCCCTCAGCAATATATTCAGCTGGGAATTTAGACTCAAATAGATCTTCGTTCTCAAATGGATAGTGAAATCTAGCAAATGGCATCGCCCCAGAATCATACCAAACATCCAAAACATCCGGAATTCTACGATACTCTTCTCCATCTATACTAAAAGTGATGTCATCTACAAAAGGTCTATGTGGATCAGTTATTCTAACCCCTGACAACTCTTCTAATTCACCAAATGATCCGATAATCTTAGTCTTACCTGATTGAGTCTGCCAAACTGGCAAAGGAGTTCCCCAATATCTAGTACGAGAAATCCCCCAATCTTTGACTTCTCTCAACCAATTACCAAATCTCCCCTCTTTGATATGGTCAGGAATCCAGTTAACAGTAGCATTATTAAAAATAAGCTTATCCCGCAATGTACTCATTGCCACATACCAAGAAGTAATTGGTTTATAAATTAACGGAGTATTAGTTCGCCAACACATTGGTAAATCATGCTCATAATCCTCTACTTTGAATAATTGATTAGACTGTTTTAAATCTTCAATAATATATTTATTAGCTTTGCGATAAAACATACCCGCATAAGGCTTGATTTCATCAACAAAATCACCCTGATCATTAATAACATCCACTGATAGAATGCCTACTTTTTGAAAAATCTCATTATCCTCGGCACCATAAGGGGCTAGATGCACAATTCCAGTTCCTGAGTCAGTGGTCACATAATCTCCTTCATAAATCACAAAAGCATTTTCTTTACCTACAAAATAATCAAACAGAGGCTTATAGGTCTTACCTAATAAATCCTGTCCTTTATATTCAGCAAGTACAGTGTAAGCTTCCCCAAAAACATTCTGGGCTAAATCCCGAGCCACGATATATTGCTCCCCTGAATTAGGAATAGAGACCTTGATATAGTCAATTTTGCTATTCACAGCCAGAGCAAAGTTAGTTGGCAAAGTCCAAGGAGTAGTAGTCCAAGCTAATACAAAAACATTAGGGCTATCTGTTAGCTCAAATTTAATTGTCACTGCTGGATCAACTTGTTTTTTATAACCTCCTAGAGCAACTTCCGCATTAGATAAAGTTGTCCCTGCTCTAGTTGAATAAGGCACTACTTTGAAGCCTTCATAAAGTAGCCCTTTACGGTATAATTCTGATAAACTCCACCAAATAGATTCTATATAATTAGCATCCATAGTGGCATATTCCTCATCGGAGTTGGTGAGTCTTCCAATTTTATACTCTAACTCAATAATTCCTTCTCGGTGAGCAGAGACTGATTCTCGACATAGTTGATTGAACTTATCTATGCCATAGTCTTCGATGTCTTTCTTTTGTTGAAAGCCTAATTTCTTCTCCACTTCATACTCTACGGGAATACCCTGACAATCCCAACCAAGACTTCGAGTGACTCGATATCCTTTCATTGTCCAATATCTTGGCATTATATCTTTTAAGGCAAAAGTCAGCATGTGCCCAGCATGAGGCTCCCCATTGGCGGTAATTGGGCCGTCATAAAAGGCTTTAGTCCTGTCAACTGGTCTTGAGTCTATAGATTTTTGTAAAATATTTTCGATTTTCCAAAATTCTAAAGTTTGTTTTTCTAACTCTGCAAATGATACATTAAAGAGAGGTTTTTTGAACATATCGTTTTATTGTATAACTAATCTATTATTAATATGTAGTGTAGCATAAGTCATTATAGTATTCAAGATAAAACCAGTATTCTGTAATAGATACATATAAATAATGTCTTTCGTGTTCTATAAATTTCTTTCGAGCATTGTATCTTCAGATACACAGTGAGAAAAAATTTGATAGAACTACAGAAAGACACGATACCAGGATACGTATAATTTGACTTCCTTTTCAATTTACCTAAAAAGGTATATAATATATTTGAGCCTTCAGAATGGGGTTGCGAAAAATTGAAGCCCACCTTGACTTACAGGGAAAAATATATTATTTTCCGATGTTTATATAAAGGGATTCAGACGCAGTATAGCAATATACATCGCCCCTGCATTGAGGGCTTTTTATATTGTAAAAAATAGAAAAGCCGAGCTACAAGGGTAGACGGCTTTTTTGGAAGTGACTATGTTATTTATTTAGCGAATGTCTGGGACATTGGTTTTTACACCACACTGAGTGGTGTAAGGCTTAGTTGCTGGGGGAGCTGCCCACACATGTTGTTGCTCTCTTTTGGGTGGAGTCATTTCTTTTGCTTGGAAAGACTCCCATGTATGATAAGTCTCTTCGGACGGACTTGTTTGATTTTGAACCATTTTGAGAAACATCCAATCAGAACATCCCCATTATACTCCGCTAAATAAATCTGTCAACCCCTATTGAATTTTACAGAGTAAAGTCTATATGTTATAATATAAGCTATATGAAAATTATAACAACCAAAATTCCCGATGTACTAATTATAGAACCTCAAGTTTTCCAAGATAATAGAGGTTATTTTGTAGAAACTTATAACCAGGCTAAGTTTGAAGCCAATGGTCTTAAATATAACTTTGTACAAGATAATCAGTCATTTTCACAATATGGGACTATTCGGGGATTGCATTTTCAAACAGGAGAATATGCCCAAGCCAAATTAGTCCGAGCTATGCAAGGCACAGTGCTAGATGTAGCGGTGGATTTGAGGGAAAATTCTCCTACTAAAGGTCAATATGTAGCTATAGAATTATCTGATACAAATTTTAGACAATTATTGATACCAAGAGGCTTTGCTCATGGTTTTGCAGTTATCTCAGAGACTGCTATTTTTTCCTATAAATGCGATAATATTTATCACAAAGACTCAGAGGCAGGGATTCTCTACTCAGATACTGAACTCCAAATTAACTGGCAAATTCCATCAGGACAACAAATTATCTCTGACAAAGACCAAACCTGGCCGAAATTACAAGAGTATTTACAAAAAATATGATATTAATAACAGGAGCTAATGGACAATTAGGACAGACTTTTAGAAGTTTAATTTCAAACAGACAAGCTATCTTCAAGGGTCGTGAATTAGATATTACTAACTTTGAGCTTGTAGAAGATTTTGTCTCCAAGCATTCAGTTGCTGCAATTATTAATACCGCCGCCTATACTGCCGTAGATTTGGCTGAGACTGAGTCAGCTCTTGCCTTTCATATCAATAGCTTTGGAGCTCGTAATTTAGCCTTAATTAGTCAGAAATTTGAGATTCCTCTAATTCATATATCGACTGACTATATCTTTGATGGAACAAATCACCGACCTTATGTCGAAAGTGATGTCCCAAACCCAATTTCAACTTATGGCAAATCTAAATTAGAAGGTGAGGTGGCAGTCTTAGAATTAGCCCACTCTGCCTATATAATTCGTACATCTTGGCTATATTCAGGGTATGCTAAGAATTTCTTGACCAACATAACTAGATTAGCTCTGGAGCGGGATAGCCTATCTATTGTAGCTGACCAAATTGGAACTCCAACTTATGCTCAGGATTTAGCAGAAGCAATTTTGGAATTACTACCAAACTTAGAAGCTGGTACCAAACAAATTCTACACTATTCCAATCAAGGAGTAGCCTCTTGGTATGATTTTGCATATGAGATTATCAATCTACATAATATTGATTGTAAATTAACACCAATACCTGCTATAGCATACCCCACACCAGCGGCTCGACCATATTATTCTATTTTAGATAAAACGTTAATATCTAGTCTGTTGCAATCTCCAATCCCACATTGGAAAGATAGTCTCACAAGACATATCAAAGCTGAATAAAACTTTTTATTTGCTCTAATCTTTCCTCTACACTACCCCTTGCAATACAATATTGCTCTTGATTTAGCCATAACTGAAGATGCTCCTCTAAGACTTGCGCAACTTGCTCTTGAGATTTTGGATGAGCTCTTAGATACTCTGGCTCAGCTGGGAATTCTACCGGCAAATAAATAATATAATCATATTGCAATAATCTTTCTCTGATCAAAGCCTTATATAAATTTAAATCTGTCTTGGACATCGCACTAGATACCACTGCATAACCTAAATAATCTAAAACAGATCTATCGGTAATAAAACCCTGCTCCCAGAGTAAACTTTCTTTTTTTAATTGATTGAGTAATAAGTGTTTTTGAAAAACTGATCTCACATCAGAGGGTAATAGTTCAAAGTCGTTAACCCCATTATCCTCCCAAAAGTTCCTCACTGTTCTTTGTAGCACCTCTATGTTATATTCTTGAGCTAAAGGCTTTACTAAAGTACTTTTACCAGTACCGTGAGCACCTGTGAGAATAATTTTCATATTTTTATGATATAATATTAATATAACTAAATTATAACATATATGAACATTGGAATTATAGGACTAGGAAGAATGGGAATGGCAATTGCAAAAAGAGCCATCAAACATAATCATAATGTGGCTGGATTTGCTCCTTCAATAGAAACTAGAGAATTAGCAGCTGCTTTTGGAGTTTCTCCTTATGAATCTATTCCTGATTTAGTAGCTAGCCTACCCACACCACGAACAGTTTGGTTAATGGTGCCAGCTGGAGAAATAACTAGATCTACAATTACCATTTTAGCTGAAATTTTAGAAGCTGGAGACACCGTGATTGATGGAGGTAATAGTTATTTCAAAGATTCTCAAGCTCAAGCTGAATTATTAGAATCAAAATCAATTAATTTTATTGATGTTGGAACTAGTGGCGGACTTAAAGGAGAGCAAATTGGATTTTCTCTAATGATAGGAGGACAAAGGGAATTAGTTAATTCATACAATCTACTTTGGGAAGCACTTGCAGCTCCTGAGGCTTACGCCTATATTGGAGCAGCTGGGTCTGGGCATTTTGTCAAAATGGTACACAATGGAGTAGAATATGGAATTATGCAAGCAATGGCTGAAGGTTTTGAATTAGTCAAAAATGGGCCCTACCCAAATCTAGATTTACAACAAGTATCCAAAGTTTGGAAAAATGGCTCTATTATTCGATCTTTCCTGATGGACTTAGCTTATGAGGCCTTCCAAAAAGATGCTAATCTAGATTCTCTAACCGATTATGTAGATGATAATGGTATGGGACGATGGACTGTAGACACTGCTATTGAACACGCTGTGCCAGCTCCAGTTATTACCGATGCTGTTTTTGCAAGATTTAGGTCAAGACAAAATGAATCTTTTGCTGGTAAAACTCTAGCCGCTCTGAGAAATGAATTCGGCGGACATGAAGTGAAGAAGAAATAGCTTCTAATTAAAGACTATAATCTTTAATTAGAATATTATACTTTTTATTCTGCTCAGCTATATCTTTTAACTGCTCTTCACTCACAGGAAAGTCAAAACAATCTTGAGTATAAGTGTCTTTATTTTTACAATTATCTTTAACTTCGGTATAAAAAGCAGCTTGAGTTTCTGTTTTAGTGAAATCCTGAGTATCAACAGTTAGAACTTCAACAGATTTACCAAAAGCCTCTGACAACACCACAATATATTGCTTATTATCCTTTTTCTTACCTAATTGATACTCAGACTGATTACAAGGCAATTCATTTGAGCACTCTCTTAAAGTTAGTTTTTTATCCCCTTGAGTTAATTCACAACTTACCCCAGTTAAGTCTGTTTTGGCACAACCCTCTCCAGTTAAATTAATCTTAATGATTTCTGTACGAGGACTAAAAGCAGCAAATATAGCAGTAAAGACAGCTACTATAATAACAGCAATGATATTCCTAATCCACCTTTGATTACTGTTATTGGGAGTAGGCTCTAAAGCTAAATCTAGTCGATTGGGCATACTTTTTGAGTACTATCTTTGGTAACTTGCTCTGTTTTAGAGTAATTAGCATATAGATATTCAACAATAGCATCAGACTCATATAACATAACTCCCTTCTCTTGGTCTACCAAAAATGGTACTTGCGGTTTATCTCCTAACTTCATCATCACCTCTCTTTGAGCTGAGCCGGTCTTTGAAATACGACAAATAAAGTCTAGCTCTAAATCATTCAAAGCTACTCTTACTTTATGACAAAACGGACATTCTTCTCTTTGATATAGTTCTAACATATATTTTTGATTAGCTTAATAATATAATTATAGTATAACATAAAAAAGCCCGTGATGAAATAGAAAAAGAGACTTGCATAAGCACGAGTCTCCTGTAAATTGTCACCGACGAACCCATTCACCAAAAATTTTGGTAGGTTTCCGATAATAATTCTTTGATTTATATTGTTTTTTTCTCCTTAGGAGGGGTTGGATTTACCAAATCATGATAAGCTTGAAGCTCCTGCTCACGGACCATAATCCAATAATTCACATCAATAGGATATATGTTTTGATGTCCAGCAACTTCATTCATCCTATCAAAAGGAAGAATATGTCCTGGACATGTCCGAGCGCATTGGACTTTTCTCCAGTAAGATTCTCTCCTCCAACTTTCTGCCCAAATAGGTCTAGGATTTAATTCAGTTAAAGTCATTTTCTTAAAGTAGAATCATTTATTTATATATCACATTCTATAACATTTGTCAATAATTAACTACAAAATATAATTTTAAAAGAAAAAAGCTCCCGCCAAAAGCAAGAGCTTGTACAATCATTCTGTACGGTTGACTATATAGTCAATTAGAGCTAATAGCGGCTCTGCTAGACCATTTTGGTTATATGGTTCCAGAGCCTGTTTAGACTCGGTCACTAGAGATTTAACACGCCTCCTACACCTCGCTAAACCCAATAACTTTAGATAAGCGGATTTATCAGCGATCAGATCCCTACCATCAGTCTTACCTAACACTTCAGCGTTAGCGGTGAAATCAAGTATATCATCACTTATCTGAAAGGCCAGACAAATACACTTGGCATAGACTCGCAGAGCCTCTATCAAATTTTCATCTGCTCCACCGATTATAGCTCCACTGACTACAGAGGCGCGTAATAAAGAGCCTGTCTTATGGAGATGTATGTATTCAAGGGTTTCGAGATTCACCTCCTTACCTTCACATTCTAGATCCACTACTTGGCCACCCATTAAACCAGGAGCACCCGAGGCAAGCGAAATCTCGCCTACAACCGCTAGCAAACGCTCAGCCGGCACACCAGGACTACGCGAGATCATCTCAAAAGCACGGACTAGCAAGGAGTTCCCTGCTAAGATAGCCATTGCCTCCCCATAAACCTTATGATTCGTTGGCCGACCTTGTCGTAAATCATAATTATTCATGGGTGGGAGGTCGTCATGTATTAGAGCTGAAGTATGAATCATTTCTAATGCTACCGCTGTAAGCATGGCTTGGTCTACTGCACCTCCAGCCAGCTCGCAAGCAGCTAGACATAATATCGGCCTTAACCGCTTACCATCATTCAGAAGGGAATACCTCATTGACTCCCTAAGGGTATTTGGCATATCAATATCCAGACTCAATGCTTGATCAAGAGCCTCCTCAATCTGTACACGTCTATCCCCAATATATTTAGTAAATTCAAACTTATCAGAATTTTTACTAGCCATTTTAAAGAACTCCTTCTCGCTGAAGCGAGAATAGATTAACCCTACACTTATATCATACACTGCTCTCTTTGTCTATGTCTACGATGTTTCTCATCTTGTTGTATTGATATTGTATAGTATAATTGAATAAAATCTTTAGATTTGCTATAATTAAACTTAAATATAGCTTAATATAATAAATTATGCCACTTACATCAAAATATGAGATTACCGAACGCGAAGCCTATTGGCGTGAATTTTGGGCTAAACAGAATATCTATGCCTTTGATGAGAATTCAGACAAACCAATTTTCTCCGTAGATACTCCTCCACCCTATGTCTCAGCGGATCACTTACATCCAGGACATATTATGAGCTATTCTCAAGCTGAATTCGTGGTACGATTCAAGCGAATGCAAGGGTATAATGTCTTTTACCCCATGGGATTTGATAATAATGGACTACCAACTGAGAGACATGTAGAAAAGAAATATAAAATCAAGAATAAAGATGCTATTAGTAGGTCTGAATTTGTAAAATTATGTCTGGAGGAAACTCAAAAAGGGATACAAACATATCGTAATCTCTGGTCACTTTTGGGTATATCCGTAGATTGGTCTAAGACTTATTCCTCTATCAATCCCCACTCTCAGAAAATCGCTCAGTGGTCATTTTTAGATTTATATAAAAAAGGCTTATTGACCCAAAGAGAAGAGCCTATAATGTGGGATATTAGCTTTCAGTCGGCTCTTGCTCAGACTGACCTAGAAGATTCAGAGCAGGACTCGAACCTAAATGATATAATCTTTAAATCCGAACAATCAGGAGAAGACCTAGTTATAGCAACGACAAGACCCGAGTTAATCCCAGCCGCAGTCGCTCTATTCTTCCATCCTGAAGATAGTCGTTATCAACATCTAATCGGGACTAAGGCTATTACTCCAATTTCAGGACATACTGTGCCAATTTTGACAGACGAGACCGTAGACAAAGATTTTGGAACTGGTTTAATGATGGTTTGTACTTGGGGAGATAATGAGGACATAGCCAAATGGAAAAAATATAATCTTGAGACTAGACTCATATTCAATCAAAAAGGAATTCTAAATGATCTAGCTGGAGCTTATGCTGGAGGACATATTAGCAAATTAAGAAAGACTATAATAGAAGACTTGCAAAATCAAAACTTATTAGTCAAACAAACCCCTATCACCCACACCATCCAAGTCTCAGAAAGGTCAAGCACCCCAATAGAATTCATACTAACCAAACAGTGGTTTATCAATGTAGTAGAGCATAAAGAATGCCTATTAGAGCAAGGTAAAAAACTAAATTGGTATCCAAAAAGGATGTTCTCCATCTACTCTGACTGGGTTAGCTCACTCAAATGGGATTGGTGTATTTCAAGACAAAGATACTATGGAGTCCCAATTCCAGTGTGGTATCATAAACAAACTGGAGAGGTGATTTTACCTCAAGAAGATGAATTACCCGTTGATCCAACCGAATATACTCCACGAGGTTATAAAGCTGAAGATTTAATCCCTGAACATGATGTACTAGACACCTGGATGACTTCCTCTATGTCTCCTGAAATTGGAGCTAAATTAGTATCTAATCCTGAGATTAGTGCTAAATTATTCCCATCTAGCCTACGACCCCAGGCCTTCGAGATCATCCGAACATGGCTATTCTATACAGTCACTAAAGCTTATTTTCATCATAATACTCTACCCTTTAGCGATGTGATGATATCGGGGCATGGTCTAGACAATCAAGGAAGAAAAATTAGTAAAAGATTAGGTAATTTTACCCCACCAGAGCAAACCATAGCCACTTATGGAGCTGATGCTATGAGATATTGGGCTACTGGTACAACTTTGGGAGAGAATATCCGATATAATGAAGATGAAATAAAAAAAGGTAAGAAAACCGTCAATAAACTATTCAATGTTGGTAAATTTGCTGAATTACATTTACAAAATTTCAAGCTACCAGAGCAAAAACCTGAACTAGAATTAATCGACAAATGGATTTTAGCTGAGTTAAATCAAACTATCCAAATAGCTACCGATAGCTTCGATCAATATGAATATTATAAGGCTAGAACCGCTGTAGATAGCTTATTCTGGAATAAACTTACTGATTATTATCTGGAGTTAATCAAATACAGACTATATGATGAGAATCCAGAAGGTCAAAAATCTCGTCTGGCAGCTCAGTATACTCTATATACAGTATTGGAACAGATACTAAAATTATATGCCCCAATATTGCCATTTATCACTGAAGAGATATATCACGGACTATACACTAAGACTGATACTGAGAGCATCCATACATCCAACTGGCCAATCACCAATTCCAACTGGCAACTCTCTAGTGATGAACACAATCTAATTACAGATATACTAGCAGTCATCGAAGCCGTACGGGCTTATAAGTCCCAGAATAGTATTTCTCTAGGAAAGGAAATCACGACTTATACCTATACCTCTACCCAAGATTTAAGCCCATACGAAGACTTCCTAGCCAAAGCCCTCAGAGTTGGTAAATTGGTGAAGTAAAAGTTTATATTCAAAATAAAAAAGAAAAAAGCACCCAGTCATTGACTAGATGCTAAAAGATTGAACTCAGGAGGGTAACCCTCAAAATGGGAGTGGCTGGATTTGAACCAACTCTTTTGGATTAAATTCAAGATATTTGTGTGGGTGCCAAATATCCCGAAAGTGATTAGAGTTTCCAAGAGGCGCCTCTCTAATCCCAAAAGCTCCTTGAGATACATAAAGCATCTCCACCCCCGAGGGGAAACGGCGGATGGTGGATTCGAACCCCCGACTTCCTGATTGTAATGCAGTCACTCTAACTCTGAGTTAATCCGCCGTGAACCGTATATTATTATAAGCATATTTTATTAATTGTCAAGAGATTGTATTTTTGTAACCCTATGCTCTCGAGGAGGTAAATATAAAATCTAAAGACACGTCAAATAAAAAACCCTCCAGCCAGTCGGCGAAGAGGGTAAGTAAAGTGTGTATGGAGAGACTACGAAGGAGTCGGCCTAGAAACAAGGAACATTGCGTTCCGAGTGTCCTGTTGAGTGTCAGTGGGAATACCCAAGACACTACAGGCAGATCCCAAGAAAGAGTAATTCTGAAAAAATGCACAAAATAAATCAACTGAGATTTTGCTTTCAGCAGCATTCCTGTAAAACCAATACACCGAATCTCGCAATTCATCAAAACACTCTCTGGAGCGATTCAGACTATACTGATTGTAGCTCTCACCGATAACTTGAATGAAAGGTTCCATCATTAAACCTCCACTGAAAAGGGACATTATTTTTATAGCATATAATGTTTTATTCTGCAAGAAAAAATCCCCCCAAACCATAACCGGTAGGGAGGAGATAAGGATGGGTGTGAGTTATTGTGGCAGCAACTTATTTAAGGCCTCAGTAATGTCAATAGGAAAACTTATTCTATAGTACGGACATTGAGGATGAGCTCCTGTACGACAATCTATCAAAATCTTATCTAGCATTGTCTTATTAGCAATGATTTCATTATATATTGTTTACCAAACTTCAGCTTCATTTTCTTCAGATATTGCTTGCCTAGCTTGTGCTTCTGTCAGTACTACATCCCAATGTTCAGCCGAGATGTAAAAGTCTATAAGTTGTGGTGTTGCCATACACAGCCACCTTAATCAGGACACATAATTTATACCCTAAAATCTAATTTTTTGCAAATATAGAATGAATATTTAGCCTTTTATTTACCCAAGCCCAATACCCTACTCCAGCCACCACCAACCACCAGAATCCAAGCCAGCCTGCAATTCCAATCCAAAAGACCAAACTCCAGAGTCCAGATAAACTGAGCCAATAGGCAATATTATTATCCAGACTTTTGCGTTTTGGAAATAATAGATAGAATCCCCAAAAAGCTAATAAACTAGTCACCATCCAACCAAAGAAATTCATCAAAGGTACTCCATAATACCAGCCTTGAATTTCCCAAACCCAAAAACCTAAAGCCGTCGCTCCTGGGTCAAGAATCAAATCAAAAGTCGTCATCAAAATAGCTCCAACTAGAATCTTGAGCCACATTCTCTTGATGCCAAGCCTACTTACCAATATCAAACTAAAGAAAAAAATTGGCACCCAAGATAAACTCACCGTCCAAGGTACTAACCCGAAGACTTTGAGATTCCCCAACACCTCCCCATATACAAAATTACTATATGGCCATCCCGTAACAATTGCAAAAGACTCTATCAAGAGTGGATAGATGAATATTATTAATATTTTCCACCAATCTTGTCTCCAATTACACCATTTTGAGAGTCCATATAATATAGGCAGCGCAATCAAAACATTGGTCAACTGCGAGATTACTTGGAATATCCAAAAGGGAAAAGGTAATGCTTCTGGCCTCAGACTAAAATAGACCACAAAGAATCCACTTAAAACCAAGATAATGGTTGGGATAATTAGTAATAATTTTTTCTGCATATATGATATACTTATTATTATATAATTATATCATAATGAGTATTACTAAACTATTACAAATTTCCAGACCCAGATTTTGGATTTATCTATTAGGACCCTATTTAATTGGGAGTATTCTTGCCTTTGATCCAATGCAGATTATCTGGCAATGGCAGTTTTGGCTAGGGTTTATCTATTTTACCCTACCTGCTAACCTTTTGATTTATGGGATCAATGATATTTTTGATTATGAGACTGATAAACTCAATCCCAAAAAACAAAATTATGAGGCTCTAGTCACTCCTGCTGAGCATATTTCGGTTTGGACTGTAATTTTGCTAACTAATATACCTTTTATTCTAGCTATATATTGGCTGAACCCTTTGACTTTATTTGGCTGGCTGGGGTTTATTATCTTGGGAGTGCAATATTCAGCTTGGCCAATTCGAGCTAAAGCTAAGCCTTTTTTAGACTCTATTTTTAATATACTATATGTTTTCCCTGGAGTAATTGGCTATACTTTATTCGCTCAGAGCCTGAATTTAGATTGGCGATTATTATTGAGTGCTGGACTTTGGACTATGGCTATGCATACTTACTCAGCAATTCCCGATATTGACACTGATAGACAGAGCAAAACTAATACTATTGCAACAATGTTAGGCTCAAAATCAACCCTCATTTATTGTTTTATCTGCTATACCCTATCAGGAATATTTTTAGCTCAGTTTAGCACAACTCTTGGGGTTTTGATTGCCATTGTATATGGATTTATGATTGGCTTTAGCTGGTCTACTAATACGGCTAAAATTTTCAAATTATATACTTATTTCCCCTTACTTAATACTGTTATTGGGTTTATTTTATTCTGGAGTATTATGATTTGGTATAGGTAAACTGTTTGATGAGGTGATTATGAATTTATGTAGGGGCGGTTATTTTGTCCTCCTTTGAAGGAGGTGGCCATAGGCCGGAGGTGGATAAATACTAATTATCAGTATAAGTTAAATATGAGAGTAAATTATATTTATGATTATAACTATATCCATACCCTCCCCCTTCGGGTACCCCCTCCAAAGGGGGGCAAATAAAGAGAGGATGAAATACTTCCCTACCCCTCACCTCCTAATGGGCTGTCTTGTTTGATTTTAGCGATTCTTTTATAGACCATTTCGGCACTAATTAACTGGATTGGGACTCCAATTCCTGGATTGGTACCGGCTCCGACATAATATAAGTTTTTGACTTTTTTGGAATAATTATTTGGTCTGAAGATAGCTGTTTGATTAATAGTATGGGCAAGTCCGAGAGCGGTTCCTTTATAAGCATTATAATCTTGCTGGAAGTCTTTGACACTATATAGTCTTTTATAGATAATCCTGTCTTTCAGGTCTGTAATATCCATCTCTTCCTGCATAATAGTTAGGATTTTATCGGCATAAGCTTCAAGATGCTCTTCAGTATATTCCAATCCTGCTGCAATAGGTACTAGTACGAATAAATTTTCATCTCCTTCTGGAGCTACGCTAGGGTCGGTTTTAGATGGAGCACAGACATATAGAGATGGATCTTCCGGCCACATTGGATCATCGAATATTTGTTTGAAGTTAGTTTTCCAATCTTTTGAGAATAGTAGATTATGATGTACTAAACTGTCTACCTTACCTTTTATTCCTAGATACATAATCAAGGCTGATGGCGCTAGGACTTTTTTATCCCAATATTTTTCATCATATTGTCTATTTTCGGCTGGTAATAAATTCATCTCCGTATGAGTCATATCGGCATTAGAGACAACTATATCGGCTTTGACTATTTCTCTTGATTCTAATTCTACTCCTACGGCTTTGCCTTGCTCAACTATAATTTGCTTTACACCATTTCCGCTGACTAGGTTAACCCCGTTCTTCTTAGCTATATTAACTAAAGCTTCGGTAATTTTATACATACCTCCTTGTGGGTAAAATACTCCCATATTAAAGTCAATATGATTCATTATACTGTATAGAGCTGGGGTATTATATGGGGAGCTTCCGAGGAACACGAGTGGATATTGTAGTACTTTTTTTACTAAATCATGCTTAAAATATTTACTGACATAGGCATCCATATCACTGAATACTGATAATTTGGAGCCTTCTATCATTGTCCTGAAGTTGATAAAATCAAAAATAGAATCATAATTCTTATACATAAAACCTTCTTTGGCAATTTCATATTGCTGGCGGGCCTTATCTAAATATTCTTTTAGTTTATCCCCTGCCCCCGGTTCTAATTCTTCCAAAACAGGAATATCCCGCTCCAAATCAGAGAACATATCGATGACTTTATTATCATCTTTGAAAAATATTCTATACGATGGTTCCAGTCTAATTAACTCTAGATGATCTTCCACCTTCTCTCCCATAAATTCAAAAAAGTTCTCAAATACATCGGGCATCAGATACCAAGATGGGCCCATATCAAACCTAAACCTTTCAGCTTCAAAAATATTAGCTCTACCTCCTAGATTTTGGTTTTTCTCGTATAGACTGACTTCATAACCTTTACGGGCTAGAATACAAGCGGTAGCTAATCCCCCTATTCCCCCACCTATAATGATGACTTTTTGCATATTATTACTGATTTAACTTTATATTTTTATTATAGCATAAATTAAGATATAAAAGTATGTTATAATATGACTTAGTTTACTATGCACATTAACATGGCTAACTGGCAACTTTTACTTGTTTTTTCGTGCATAATATTTCTAGTATCTTTAGTTAGTTTAATATTTCACCTCAAAACTCCTAAAAATATTAGGGAAAATAGTAAAATTCAACCGTTTATTTTTATGTTTGCAGTATCTATTGGCAGCTTACTGATGTCAATCTTGTTCCTTTATCTTGATAGATAAAGATATGTATTAATTTAACAAATGCCTCGCATTACTTTATTGCGGTGCTTATTTTAAACTATAAAACTCTGATTTTATGCAGACTCATAGCTTTGAATAGTAATTATATGTTGTAATGTCAAATTATTGAGGAGATATTGGTTAATAAAAGTAATTTATTAACCAATATAACTCTTATTTTAGTTGATGTTAGTTTGCAGCTACACCTTTATTCAATTGAGTTTGTAGATGGGATCATATCTGAAGAAGGTATTGTATTTTCTGGGGATAATATAGTATCACTAACTTCAGACTCTAAAATAGGAGATTCGTCACTTGACTTAATAGTAGAATCATTTAATGTATCATCTAATTCAAAAGTATTGTCCTCAGGAGATACTCCTATAATAATATCATCAGTAGTATTATTGATAGCTTCAAACTCTAAATTAGAAAATTGTCCGTATAAAATTAATGCTGATGAGATAATAGCAAATACTAACAAAAGATATGCCATTGGATTACTGAGTTTTGTCTTCAAGATTTTCATATAATTTATATTTATTAATAATTACATATTAATTATAATATATATTGTTTTTTTATTCAAGTAAATATATACCCTATGTGGTAAAACCCTAATAATTATGGTATAATTTTAGAAATTGTTATATTATATGGTGAGAAAATTTATAAAAAAACAATATAATAGCTCTCTTTTCAGAGGAGGTATGATTATGTTTGTGAGCTCTTTTGGAGTGGGAGCTTTGAATTATATTTTTAATATTGTAGTAGCTAGAATTTTGGACAAGGAACAATTTGGAGCCTTTTCTAGTCTTTTTTCTCTTTTGACTATTTTATTAATTCTAGGCGGAGGTATTAGTTTGGTGTTAATAAAATTCTCAGCTGTATTATATGCTAAACAAGATGATGCTGCTTTAGCTAACTTTATTAGACTTGCTTTCTACTATTTGGGGCTTTCTTCGATTGTGCTAATGATTATATTTGGAGTGGCGAGTCCATTTATATATGATTTCTTGAAATTAGAATCTTTTGGACCTCTGATTATATTGGCATTATCCATTGGACTAGCTCTAACTGGTTCAGTAGGTGGAAGTGTTCTTAAAGGAATACAACATTTTGCTCAATCTTCTGGCTCAAGTATTGTTGGAGCTATCGCAAAAATACTAGCTTTAATATTATTTACACTACCATTTTGGCCTATGTCTTCTGTGACTGGCGCCATGCTATCTGTCCCAGCCTCAGCTGTGATTATGATTGGGTTAGATATGTTTTTCTTAAAAGATATTTTGGCTAAATATAATCCTAATAAACCGAAATTGCCTCATTTTGCTTGGAAGGATATGTTAGTCTACAGTATCCCTGCTACTATAGCTGTATTAGGAATTACTATGCTCAATTCTATTGATGTAATACTTGCCAGAAACTATCTGACCGCCGAGGCTTCTGGAGATTATGCTGCTCTAGCGACTTTAGGTAAAATTATATTCTTTGCAACTTCTGCCATACCAATGGCTATGTTCCCAATAGTTTCCGCTCGACATGCGGTTAATGAACCTCATCGAAAAATGCTTTTTGCTTCTTTGGGAGTGGTAAGTTTGATGAGTTTAGGAGCTTTCGGAGTATATCAGTTTTTTTCTGAATTTATTGTAAATCTTTTAATAGGTGAAAAGTTTTTACCTATTGCACCTCTATTAGGTAAATTTGCTCTCATTATGGGTATGTATTCTTTGATTAATGTGTTAGTTAATTATTATTTGTCTATTCAAAAATATACTTTGAGCATCTTGCCAATTTTGGCTAGCTTTGCTTTGGTATTTATGCTAAGATACAACCCTAACTCTATAGAACAAGTTGTCAATACTGTGTTTTGGAATATGACTGGGCTATTCGTAGTCACTATAATCCTGAGTATTTATCAGAGTTGTAGTAAAAAAACAAAAGTTGAAAAGTTAGATTTTTTGTGATATATTGAGTTTACATTTTATGTTCTTTTTGGAGAATTTTATGCAATTAAGACAATGGTTTTCTGATCGACTACCAAACCCTAGAAGCTCAATAGAAGAAGATGTTAGGAATTTACTAATCAGCTTTATATACGAATATTATATTAAATATAATAGATTTGTTACAGTAGTTGAAATTTGGGATATGTTTCAAAAGCATCCTAGCATTAGGAATCATAATGATTATAAAATATATCTTCTAGTTATCTTAGGTAACTGCAAAGCTAATGATAAACTGTATTTAGATGCGTCCCATAATATAATTCAAATTGAACCCGGGTGACACTTATGCACTCGGGTTTTAAACTTATAAGAAAAACACCAGCTTAAGAAGGAATGGGTATGTGGTTATTTGGACTCCCTTTGGAGAAGTGCTCTATTTTGTCCTCCCTTGGGGTAGGTAGTCTCTCCTATATTATATTTAGGAGAGACCGGAATAGGACTAAGCTATAAAAAGTGAACCTTATAATTTATTTGTTTTACTAAATTTTAGATAGAAAAAATCTGGCCACGAGGTGGTCAGATTAGAGAAAGGGTAAACCTAGATTTTGAAGTCTTATAAGCTTCTTCTTACAATGAGCTAGAGTTCTTTGCTCACACAAAGATATATTTTTTTATCCTCTATGGCCTCTATTATATACCGTACTCTGATTATTTCAGACTTAATGTTTCTTTTTGAGTTTGGAATAGTAAACCCAGTTGCTTCCATTTTTTTAGGGCACACCAAAAATTATTCTATCACAACTATCTTTTTTGTCAATAGTATATATTGAATTAATAAAAACTCTCCTTAGTTTACCCAAGGAGAGTTATACAATTATTTTTTCAACACAAACACAATATATTGCTGGAATTTATCTATAATATAGAATTTTTTGATCTAATAAAGTGCTTTTAAGGTGCTTTTATTTATAAAATTTTGACCTATTTTTTGCAGCTGTTTAGCAACAAATTGCATTTCTAGATTAGGAATTCTATAATGATGCAATACTCCTAGACCTAGTAAGAGTAGAAGTAAAGAAAATACATCTCTTTTTTTTAGATCTTGATGAGATAAATTGTTGTTGGACATTGATTTCGACAATGATAGCCGACATATTTATAACATAAATACTCCAGTTTGTAAAGTTTAATTTGACAAAAAGATAAGTTTTATGTATTGTATATAGGCATTTTGCAATAAGTATAATGTCAGTTCTAACCTGTGAAATAAATATAATTTTAAAAAACATAGACAATATTTTAAGAGATCAACATACTTTAAATAGTAACGAATTAGACAACACAATACAAAGTATCCAAGATAGAATTCTTATTTTAAGAAAAAGGTATAAAGATAATAAAAATGAAATAAATTTATTAGATGAAAGATTAGATAGCACATTAAGTGTTTTAAGTCTTTAGATAAACCCACCTGAAAATTATAGGTGGGTTTAGGTTTTATGTCTCTCTACATAATCCAATACTCTATTGGCTATATACTGACTAGGATCTAGGATCTGAGATACTTTTAAAATATTTTGAATTTGTGTTGCTATATAGCCATAATGAGTGCAGGCAAGTATTATATAATTTAATTTATTTGTAATATTTTTTGATAAATTTTGTAATATTCTGAGAGATTCAGTATATTCTATGTCTTGATTAGCTATGTCTTGCTCTATTGCATCTGCTAAATTTGGGCAAGATAAATAATCTAATCTATATCCTGCCTTTGCTAAATATTCTTGATAAAAGCCAGTTTTAATAGTTGCTTGTGTGGCTAATAAAAGACCTTTTTGAATTTTAAGTTCTGGCAATATATCCAAATACTCTCTTAATGGGACTGTCACTCCTAATACTTGTTTACTTGGATAGTTTTGTGGGAGCCAAGTAGATTGTATATATCTGATTGTAGTGACTGAAGCGGTATTACAAGCTAGAATAACTAGATTACAATCTTGATTAAATAATTTTTCTATTCCAGCTATGACTATGTTTATAATCTGTTCTGCGGTTTTATCTCCTAATGGCAAAGATTCTCGGTCTTGATAGCAAATATAAGGAATATCTGAGGCTTCCCCAAACATATCAGCTATTCTCTGCCCACCCATACCGCTATCATAAAAGCCTATCATAAATTTTTTAATACTTGATGCATTATCTTTTCTGACTTGGTACTGTTGGGCTCAGGGTGAAATTCTAATTCTCTATCATCTACTTGGATTCTATTATGTAAATTAGATTGAATAGGGTTTGATTTGATTTTTTGTCTTTGTATAAGTTTAGCAATATAATTCCAAAAATCTACTGAAAAATGATTAAAAATATTTTCTAACCAGTATTTGATTGGATATGGTTTGATCTGGCTTAAAATTGGATACTCTCTCGACACTGCCTGTCTGAGATAATCTTGTCTCCAAGTATTAGCTTGCCAAAATTTTTGTAATAATACTTGAGAATCAAGGCCTATAGCAATGTAATCTGAGTATAATTGAGCTGCATATAGAGTATAGTCTAAGCGTTCAAGGTTATTGTCGGTAATATAATGATTCAAACAAAATCTATTTTCTTCTAATTCCCCTGCCCGCCTAATACCTAAAGCTTGAGTAATTATGGTTAAAAAAAATCTAGCAAACCACATTCGCTTAGGGTTAGTAACTATAAATATATCTATATCACTACTCTTCTTGGCATTGCCAGTACTAAAGCTAGATGAACCGGCTAAAAATATACCTTTAATATACGGGATACTAATCAAAATTTTGGCATACTTGATAACTCGTCTATATCGTCTGATACTTTCGCGTCCTTTTTCTTGCCTTAAATTTAACAATTCTTCAAAATCTATATAAAGTCCATATAATCCATTTTCTGTTCTGATTTGGGGAATTTTAGCTATCTCTAAAACTAATTCTGATAGTGAATACTTACTTCCAATTTGATATCTATATATTTCCTCTAAGGTAAATAATCTTTTCTGAGAGTTTGCATAAGCCAAAGTGCAAAGTAATGGATGCATACTTTAGTGATTTTAATTATCTTTATTATATCACACTTATAAAAGTGGCTTGAGGTATTTACCTGTATGACTGTTTGCATTCTTGGCGATTTGCTTTGGAGTACCTTCTGCAACTACCATTCCTCCTTTAGCTCCTCCTTCCGGTCCAATATCTATTATATGATCGGAGCTCTTTATAATATCCAAATTATGCTCAATGATTAAAATGGTATTACCTTTATCTGCTAGCTGATTCAAAACTCTTAATAATTTGGCGACATCCTCAAAGTGTAGTCCCGTGGTTGGCTCATCTAAAATATACAAAGTCTTACCAGTTGCTCGTTTGGATAACTCAGTGGCTAATTTAATTCTCTGGGCTTCTCCTCCAGATAAATGTGGGGCTGGCTGTCCTAATTTCATATAACCGAGTCCAACATCATAAAGTGTAGCTAATTTGTCTTTTAAGCTTGGAATAGATTTAAAGAACTCTAAGGCTGTCTCGACATCCATATCTAGAACATCAGCTATACTCTTATCTTTATATAGTATTTGCAAGACTTCTTTATTATATCTTTTACCATGACAATCTTCACAGTCTACATAAATATCTGGCAAGAAATTCATCTCAATCTTGAGTACTCCGTCTCCTTTACAAGTCTCACATCTTCCCCCTTTGACATTAAAACTAAATCTCCCTGTCTGATATCCTTTCAGCTGAGCTTCTGGAGTTTTAGCAAATAAATCTCTTACTATAGTAAATAGTCCAGTATAAGTTGCAGGGTTTGACCTTGGAGTTCTACCAATTGGTGATTGGTCAATATTAACCATTTTATCTATATTCTCAAGCCCAGTAATGTCTTTGAATTTACCTGGTAAATCTTTAGCTCCATATCGAATATGGGCAATATGTTTATATAGAATATCTTGTATCAAGGTACTTTTACCCGATCCTGAAACTCCAGTCACACAAACCATCTGCCCCAATGGAATCGTTACATCTATATTTTTAAGATTATTCTCGGCGGCACCTTTAATAATAATAGATTGTCCATTGTTTTCACGATATTTTTTAGGTGGGGCAATTACTCGTCTACCGGATAAATATTCTGCTGTTATACCTTCTTGATTTATAAAATCATCTGGATGACCCTGAGCAATAATTCTTCCTCCGGCTGCTCCAGCTCCTGGACCGACATCTATAACATAATCTGAAGCTCTAATAGTGTCTTCGTCATGCTCTACTACAATCACTGTATTACCTAAGTCTCTCAAGTTTTGTAAGGTTTGAATCAAACGGTTATTATCGCGCTGATGTAGACCAATAGATGGCTCATCTAGGATATATAGAACTCCCATTAACCCTGAACCAATTTGAGTAGCTAAACGAATTCGCTGGGCTTCTCCTCCGGAAAGTGTATTACTAGACCTATCTAGGGTGAGATAATCTAATCCTACATTGAGTAAAAACTTTAATCTTGATTGAATTTCTTTAAAAATTGGGGTGCTAATGGCAATATCTCTTTCATTAAAATACTCTCTATTATTTTGCACTTTATCAACATAAGCAGATAATTCATCGATACTCATATTGACTATCTGGTCAATAGTTTTATGAGCTACTTGTACAGCTAAAAATTGTTTTTTTAACCTTTTTCCATTACAGGTAGGACAAATTGTGTTGAGCATATATTTTTCAATCTCAGATCGAATGAATTCTGAATCTGTTTCTTGATATCTTCTCAATAAATTAGGAATTACTCCTTCATAAGTAGCTTCTACGGTGTGAGAACCTGAACGAATAGGGACTTTAATTGGAGTTTCAGATCCATATAAAACAAAATTTAAATCTTCTGGCTTAAGTTCTTGTACTGGTATTGTCAAACTAATACCTTTCATTTCTGCCACAGTTTCCAAAACTTTCATATACCAACCAAAAGCCCCTTTTTGTTTCCCTACTCCCCATGGTTTGATAGCTCCTTGATTAATAGTTAGTCTAGGATTTGGGATCACTAAATCTGGTGAGATTTCTGGAGTATATCCAAGACCATCACAAGTATTACACGCTCCATGTGGACTATTAAATGAAAAGTTTCTAGTCTCTAATTCTCCAAAACTCTCACCTGAGTCCATAATATATTTCTCACTCATTAATTCATCGTGATAAATATTTTTATTTCTATCCAAAATTTCTGAGACTATCAGCATTCCCTCCCCTAATCTAAGGGCTATTTCTACTGAGTCTAAAACTCTAGCACCTTCAAATCCAGATGATTCTAGAAGTCTATCTATCACTAATTCAATAGAATGTTTCTTTTGTTTATCTAAATTCAATTCCAAAGCTTCTTCAGTCAAATAAATAATTCCATCTACTCTCACTCTCATAAAGCCATCTTGAAATGCTTTTTGAATTATCCCTTTATGTTCTCCTTTTTTATCTCTAATTACTGGAGCTAAAATTATTATTTGTTTGTCTTTAAATCTAGAAATATTATCTGCCATTTGTTTGGCGTCTTGCATTCGGATTAATTCACCTGTTTCTGGATTAAATGGTATACCTACTCTGGCATATAACAATCTCAAGTAATCATAAATTTCGGTCACCGTACCTACAGTAGATCTTGGGTTTCTAGAAACACTTTTCTGATCAATAGAAATGGCTGGAGACAAACCTTCTATTACATCCACGTCTGGCTTATCCATAATACCTAAAAACTGCCTCGCATAAGCAGATAGACTTTCTACATAACGTCTCTGACCCTCTGCATAAATTGTGTCAAATGCAAGCGAGGATTTACCAGAACCAGACAAACCTGTGATAACCACAAGCTTATCTCTTGGAATAGTAATGTCTATATTCTTTAGATTATGTACTCTAGCTCCTTTGATCCGAATTTCATTCATAAACTATTTTTTAGACTTAGTATTAGTGCGTACTTTTGGAGTCACCCAAAATCCTAAATATTTACCAAATAACAATCTTGTTTGAGCTTCTATGGCTGGTAAAGCTCCTAATAATATTGCCACAAATGGAATAAAAATCCATTGTAAGTACATCATAGCGGCCCTCCATTTAGAATATCTTTTTGGTCTTGGAGGAAGTAATAAGATATTAATATAAGCAGTAATTATTAATCCTAATAATGTTATATTCATAATGATACTAGCATATTGAGGCAAGTTATTAGAAAAGACTGTGGCTTTAAAAGCATCCCCCCCAAACCAAATTGGGAACCAAATAAATATAGCTAGGATAAAAGCTGATGTAGCCCAAGTATAGTGCCCTTCAATCATATTCCCAATTCTACGAATTCTATCTCCCAGAGGGGCCTTAGAGTTAATGGCATATGAACGCATTGTAGTAGCTAAATTTTCTATTCCATAAGCCCATCTACGCATTTGAAAATATTGATTTTTGAAAGCTTGTACTGGATTATGTGCCTGTACTGCATCCAGTGATACCGGAATATGAATTGGAATCACACTATAATCTCCATCATAATAATTTACACATTTCCAATAAATCACTGAGTCATCTGACACCATATTAACAGGCCAATAATTAACCTCTATTAGAGTTTTAAAACTCATAGAATGACTAGAAAAGGTAACCATACGATCAAATCTAACAGACTCCATCATATGCCAAAAACTAGAACTAATAGCTACAACTCTAGTAAAAGCAGGTGCATCCCAAATATTATTATGATACATTGGCAAGGGCTGATAGCTATGATTGTGGGGATTTTCTGCATTCAAAAACTCATAAGTCAAAGCAGAAAAATATTTTGAATGACAGACAGTATCACTATCAAATACAGATATAATAGTTTGGTCTATAGCTATATTTTTTTGTTCTAAATACTCTTTCATCTGCTTGGCAGCATAGGTGGCATTAGCACCCTTAGCTTTCATCTCTCCTTCTATACCATCTGGATGAGTAGTTACAACAAACTCTCTGAATACTCCTTGGAACTTTTTAATTAAATATTTTTCTTTTTTCTCTCTAGCCTTACCTTCGCGCTCTTCAGTAGCTACCACAACAAACACCTTGTCTAGAGGATATTCCATTTTAGCTAGAGATTCAATACTTTGAGCCAATACTTCTGGAGACTCATCATAAGTCAAGAACATCACAATATGATTAATTTCATCAAAACCTTTTAAGGATTTAGCTTGATCTAGCCAATCAATCTGTATATCACTTTTCATTTGGCGATAAGCTACCATTAAATGCACACTCAAATATACAGCCTTAAACAGCCAATATAAATCAAAAATCAACACAAATAGAGCTACTTGAAAAGGCAAAACAAAAGACAATCCAATCAAAGCTATAAATGTTCCCCAAGCTAAAATAGCCGGTAACATCTCAAAAAATCTTTGCCAAAATCTTTGAGTTGGATCATTAGTTTTTGGGTCAGGATAAATATACATAATTAACTAACAATATTATTTATATCCAAAACTAAAAGTAAATAATAGCCTAATAAACTTAAAGTTAAAGCACTAGAACCAAATATCCAGTAAACTATTATATCTTGAATTTCAGGTTTAGTAAACCTTTTTTTAATATACCAAATTGCAATTCCATTCATTACACTGAACACAATAGCATAAATCAAATATTGCCAAACATTATTAGGAGAACCTATGACAGTCACTCCATCATAAAAAGTAGCTCTCAAATTAATCAAAGATCCTGTATATTTAGTCTGTATTCTCAATATAATTAATAAAATACCAATACAAAGAATGCTCATCAAGCCCAAATAAGCACTTGGTAGAATAAAATTTTCTTTCAATTTAATTAATTGTTTCATCTGATTCTAATTTGTAATCTATGTACTTGGAATTTCAAAGTATCAATCGCTTGATTTAAATTTTGAATAATATCAAATTCATATAGTTTTATTTTTTGAGCTTCATAGTTGGAATTAACCACTATTGCCAGAGAGCCATTTTGAATAGATACTGCCTCTGAGGCTTTTAAGTCTACAAAGGAAGTCTGTACCAATTCATTATACAACATACAAACCTTAGTGCTTTCAACTTTATTATACATATCTGAACTAACCGGATATTTTTTTTGTAAAACTGTATTTATTCGCATATTATTTTTTTGGTGACTATGCTATTGGTTGTGCCATTATGAAATTGAGTTGTAAGCACATCTCCTTCCTTGAGCTGCTTACTGTCTTTTATAATTTTATCATAAATTTTAGTAATACTATATCCTTTTTGTAAAATGGCTTGAGGATCAAAAGCAGTCAATTGAGATTGCAATAAAGCCAACTTATTTTGAAATTGAGATAAATTATTCAAGATTGAAGTTTCTAATTTATTTATATTATTCCCAACTTGATATTGATATTGTTGAATTTTACTTAATTTCTGAAAAGTCAAGTATTCTAATTTTTGAATACCAAGTCTCACTTGGTCTGAAATATGGCGAATATATCTCTCTAATGTATGTAAGTTTTGTTCTATAGTACTCTTTAAAGTTTGTACCTGATACTGTATGGTATTTTGTAGAATTCGCTCCTTTTGAGTAACACTAGCCAATAACTCATCTCGATGTGGAGTTAATAACTCAGCCGCATTAGAAGGAGTAGAAGCTCTCATATCAGCCACAAAATCTATAATTGTAAAATCTCGCTCATGACCTATAGCCGAAATAATAGGTTTAGCAGAAGTATAAATCGCTCTAGCCACACTCTCATCATTAAATGCATGCAGATCATCCATAGCTCCCCCACCTCTAGTCAGAACAATAACCTCCACCTCCGGATAAGTATTCAGATTGTTAATTGCAGTAATAATACTATCCACCGCTCGCTCACCTTGTACCTGAGCATGGTGAAAATATAACTCTAAACCCCCTATCCTAGCTCCTAAAACTTTCATAAAATCTTTATAAGCTGCTGCATCCTGAGAAGTAATTACCCCAATCTTTTGAGGCATATCAGGAATAACTCTCTTACGATTGTCACTAAATAAACCTTCTGACTCTAATTTTTGTCTTAGAAGTTCAAAAGCTTTAGCAAGCTCACCTTCTCCGGACACAGCCATAGTATCCACCATCACACTAAAAATACCAGATTTAGGAGATAGCCTAGATTTACCAGACACAATAACTCTCATACCATCAACTGGAGAAATTCTAGATTTTCTCAAATTAGCAACTGTAGTGAAACATCTAATCTTTGCTTCTTTTTGCTCGTCTTTTAAGTCGAAAAACACCCATTGATTATTCGCAAAGCTTGACATTTGAAAGGCTGACACCTCTCCCTCAATCTGTACAGTCTGTTCTCCAATAATTGAGTTGATTTGTTGAATAAAAGCTGAAACACTCAAAACCTCAGATGCAATAGCTGGAGTTTTTATCTTAATATCAGCATATTTAGCTAAAGATTCAGGAATAATGTTTTTGTTTTTCTCTAAATACTCCCTACCTTCCGGGAAATGAGATAAAGTTCTAATAGCTTCTTTTTTCACCAATAAGGACGAATCCTGTAATAAGGGTATAATCAAATCCCCCACTCGAGCCCATTCAAAATTGATTAAAGCCCGCAGAGAAGCCTGTCGATACGAAGGTTTAGTATGAGCCAAGAAAACCTGAATACTATACAAAGCCCGCTCCCCACGCTCTCTAATAATATCTTGAAAGTAAGTATCTAATTGCTTGCCTGTCACAGAGTTTATAATTTATTAAATTTATATATTTATTATATCATAAAAAAGAAAGCGACTGTATAGTCGCTTCTTGTTTGATTGAATTTGATGAAATTCCCAAATTTGGGAGTTAAAAAATGGTGGTGGGGGTATTTAGTTGTTGGTCTGAGCTAGGTGCTCAGAGTGTGACATCGGACGATGGTCCGACTGGAATGGTCAGGCAATCATGTCTCCCTCTCATCCAAGGAAAGAAGGGTTTCGTTGAATTAGAAACTCTTTTGCCTTTCGACCCTTTCCTGGGATGGAATGAGGGATCGGTATGACGCTTGCCATGTGCCATGGATGCCACAAAGTAGAGGCAAATTTAATCTATACCTTTTCAATAATTTTGTCAAGCTTTATTAACTTTTGTTAAAAATTAATAAAAGTTATATCTATTTTATAATATCTTCTAGTTTTAATTTATCCACTATCCATTTCCTAACAGTAGACATATAAGCCGAGTCTCTAATAACAACTCCACCTATAATTTCTCTATTAGAATTAGTATTGACTTGCACATATCGCTCTCCTTGTTCTATTACTACTGACTGCATCGTCTCAGAATTAAGTCTACATTGTCCTACAAAAGCAATAGCTAAGCTAGTCTTGGGGCAATAAGCTGGAATCAGACTAAACTCTTTCATAGCCTCAGGATACACCATATTATATCCCGCTATCATACCTTGTAATGAAGCCTGTGCCCAAGTTCCAGAACCAGAATATTGTTCTTGTAAGATATCATAGTATTCCACAATATCACCAGCCCCAAAAACATTTTCATCCTCACTTTGTAAATACTGATTAACCTTCAACCCACGATTACAGAGCTCCGCGGGCAAAAAGTCTTTATTTAATTCCAAACCAATACCTACACACATAGCCTCAGTTGGAATAATCTCACCGGAAGTTAGCTCAACCTCAGCAATCTGCCCCATATTATTGCCTCGAATCTCTGCGATCTCACTAACATAATAAATTTTGGCTCTTTTGGATAAATATTCATTCAAGATATTACCCCCAATCTGATCAATCATACCCTGCCAATACCATTTATCACGAAGAATTAGAGTAACCTGCTTACCAAGATTAGATAATAACTCTACAAATTCAATACCAATAAAGCCTCCCCCAACAATAGTAATGTTCTCCTTGTCTTGAATATAATCCCTCACTCCAATCGCATTATCCAAAGTCTGAAAAGCAAAAACTCCCTTCAAATCCGCTCCTGCTTGCGATAACCGTCTAGCTCTACCACCTGTTGCGATTAAAACTTTGTCATAAGTAAGTATTTCTCCATTATCTAGAGTAATGCTTTTTTCTTTAGCATCCAAACTTTGCACCTTAGCAATCATTCTCTCAATATTTTGTGCCTGAAACTGCTCCTCAGTTTTTAATAACAACTGCTCCGGAGACTTAATATCAGCCGCCACCTTGCCAATGTTAACCCGAGAATACACAGGATAATTTTCCTCCCCAATCAAGACAATACTAGTATCGGGAGATTCTTTACGAATAGTCATTGCCCCATTAGTACCCGCAATACCCGCTCCAATAATAATATAATTATAATGCTTCATTACTCTATAAATTAATTTCTAAGATATTTTTATTATAACATATTGATTGAGATTTAGAATTATGATAATATTTTAAAGTTGTTTTTTGGAGGAAAAAATGGCAGAAGATAATCTTTTAGAGACACTATCTGGAAGGGCTACAAGAGGGAGAAAATCCACTTTATGTCCCAGTCCCACATACAATTTAAAAAGCCCCTTGCCGGACACCCTCCGGACAAGAAGCAATCCTTTCATGCAACAGCTCAAAACATTTGAGCAAGGTCGTTCCGATGAGGGATAAAAACATATAAGAAACCAGACCGCCTCACCTTGAGGATGGTCTTTTTTCTTTATACTAGTACCTTTAGCACCTAACATTAGCTCTTTGTAGGGGCGACCTTCCAGTCGCCTGTACTTAAGCTGAACTTGCTGAGGTACAATTCATAGCTTAAAATTTATTATACCCCGTCAGGCTTAGACTGCCACCCCTCAAGAGGGGAATTTAATTTATCATTCACCACTCATCATTTATAATTGTTTATAAACTCTACAAAAATACCCCATAAACTGCTATAATACTAGTGTTTATAGTAGATTTTTAATATTTTATGGATAGCCAAACGGCTCTACTGATTAATCAATGGATAGATATAATTCATAATCCCAATTATTGGATTATATTTTGGTTTATAGCTTTGTATATACTACTCGAGAATAATCTATTTCCTAAAAGGGATATTATTCCTAAATTTAGGAATGGAAAAACTATTATATATAGCAAATTTTTAATTTTATTTTTTACTCTTAGTATAAGTATTTCTCAAAGCTTATTTGGTGGTTGCCTTGTAACTTCTATTCAAAACTATCTTGCCAGAACTTATCTGGGACGAGAATATTGGTATCCTTTTGGTTTGGTGTTTAGAGAAAACTTCTTTCCTGAATATTGGATATATTTAAGACTATTATATATTGTCCTCACAATATTATATGGGATCTGGATATATAAATATTATAAATTTATAATAAGAAATTGGAGCGAATAAACATACCCCATCACCTTATATAGCGCTGAGGATTTTGTGTTAAGATGAGTGGATAAAATAATTCTTTTCATTGCATTTTTGGCTCAAATAAAATATAATATGTAGGTTATTTAACAAATTATACTATGCTTTCAATTTCTGATATTAAAAAAGGTAAAATTATTGTAGTGGATGATAATCCATTTTTAGTTTTATTTAGTCAATTATCCAAAAAAGGCCGAGCTGGGTCAGTGCTAACCGTTAAGATGAAGAATCTAATTACTAATAATACTCAAGAGAGGAATTTTAAACAATCCGATATGTTCCCTGAGGCAGATATTGCTGAGACTTATGCTGAGTATCTGTACAATGACGGGGAGCAATACCATTTTATGGATGAGCGAACTTTTGAGCAATATGCTTTTGACCTTGAGACTTTAGGTGAGAATACTGCTGGATATTTACAAGAAGGAGCTAAAGTCAAAATTGTCACTTATAATGGTGAGCCGATTACTATCAATTTACCGCCAAAAGTAGTCCTGGAAGTGACTGAGGCTGCCCCTACTATCAAAGGCAATACCGTCGATGCGGCGATGAAAACTGTAAAAGTTGAGACAGGACTTGAGGTTAAAGTCCCTATGTTCATCAATCAAGGTGATAAAATCCGTATCAATACCGAGACTGGTATTTATGAGGAAAAAGTCACTAATTAGCCCTAATAGTCTTTGATCGCTGCTTCTACCTTAATCGGGATGGTGGCTTTATAAACCGATTCCATAATTTCTAAAATTTTAGTTTTATATTGCTCAGCCTTGTCTGTTTTGACTTCGAAAACTAATTCATCGTGAACTTGTAAAATCATATAAATATCTTGTTTTTCTCCTAGATATTCATCGATTTTAATCATCGCTAATTTTATAATATCGGCTTGCAAGCCTTGAATTGGCATATTGACAGCTATTCTGTCCAAAAGAGCCTGGTTGCGAGGATTCCTAATATCTATATTAGACAAATCTCTAATTCGTCCATATTCTGTCTGAGCATAGCCATGCTTTCTTGCAAATTGTTTTAGCGATTCCATATATTGATGCAATTCTGGATAGGCTTGGCGATATTTATCCAAAAATTCCTGGGCTTCGGTTCTTTTGATTTTCAAATTTTGAGCTAAGCTAGTGGCTCCCATACCATATAAAATTCCAAAATTAATAGTCTTAGCAAAACTTCGCATTTCCTTAGTCACTTCTTCTGGTTTTACTGCATATACTCGCTGAGCGGTGGCTGTATGAAAGTCTATACCCTGTCTAAAAATCTCTAACATTGCCTGATCTTGAGACAGATGAGCTGCTAATCTTAACTCAATTTGAGAATAATCGCAAATCAATAATGTCCAATCCTCAGGAGCTACAAAACAATTTTTAATTTGCCGACCAAGTTCACTTCTAGCTGGAATATTTTGTAAATTGGGGTCGACTGAAGATAATCTACCTGTAGCTGCGATATTTTGCTGATAGGTCGTGTGTATTCTACCTCTATCATCCATAAGAGTTGGTAAGCTATCTATGTAAGTTGACTTTAATTTAGCCACTTCACGATATTGTAAAATCAAATCTACAATTTCAAATTCACCCCGCATAGCTTCTAGTGCTTGAGCTGAGGTAGAGACTTGCCCACTATTTGTTTTTTTAACTCCTTTTACTGAAAGTTGTAATTTATTGAATAAAATATCTGCTAATTGCTTTGGAGAATTAAGATTGAATTCCTTCCCAGACAGAGCATAAATATCTCTCGTCAAGGTAGCAATTTTACCCTCTACAAAGTTTTTGGTGGATTGCAGCTTAGAAGTATCGAACAATACCCCCTTAGCCTCCATTTTAGCCAATACAGTTAATAATGGCCTCTCAATCGTATTATAGACATCCTCAATATGTAGTGTTTTCATCTTATCTATAATCACCTGATATATCTGATGTAGACATAATTCTGGTTGAATAGAGTTATATTTTACTCCATAAGCACTACATACAGACTCCAGAGATAATTGTCTCTCTCCTGGATTAATTAAATAAGCCATAAGAACTACATCTTGTAGTTTAGCCTTTACATTTACTGGGCATAAGCTGCGAATAAGAGTCTTAATATCGGAACAAATTAAAATTTGGTCTGTCTGTAATAAATTTCTTAGTTCTGATTCTGTGATATTAGCTTTATCTAAATTGACATCTATTGCAATATATTCATCTTGTCTTGTATAAATTGCCAATAGTGAAGTAGTTAATTGATTGAGTTGATGATACTTATTATTCTCAACACCCTCAGTAAACACAAGTTCTTGATTTGACTGCCCCCAGAAACTAGCTTGAGTTTTGTGATTATCAGATTTTTCGAGTTGAGTATTAAGCTCTTTGACTAAAGAATAGAATTCAAAGTGTTTAAAAATTTCCTTTGCCTTCTCCACTGGAAAAGTATATGCAATAGAATCATGGACTACTTCTCCAATCGGAGCATCCAGGATAATAGTAGCTAATTCGCGACTAAAGAAAGCCTGCTCTTTATTCTGCTTAAGATTTTCAAAAATAGATTTAGTCAAAGCCTCTCTATTTTCCTTTTTAATATCATCGAACTTCTCATACTTATCTACAAAAGTATAAATATTCTCTAGAGTTTCAAATCTTTTTAATAAATTCACTGCTCGCATATCCCCAATTCCAGGAACTCCAGGAATATTATCCGAAGGGTCCCCTTTCAAACCCTTGAAATCACGAACTTGATTTGGATGAATTTGGTATTTTGCAATCACTGCTTCAGTATCAAAAATCACCGTATCATTGATGCTCTTTTTAAGGGTATAAACTGAAATTCTTGGTTTTACTAATTGCATTGTATCCATATCTCCGGTTACAATAACTAGTTCATTATTAGTCTTATCTGTTTGCTTAGCAATAGTTCCAATAATATCATCTGCCTCATAACCACTCAATTCTAAAACTGGGATATCGATAGCTTGTAATAACTCTTTAACCAATGGGATTTGGTCGTACAAATCTTGGTCAGCGGCTACTCGATTCGCCTTATATGCCTCAAATTGATTATGGCGAAAAGTATCCCCCGCCACATCGAAAGCCGCCAAGACAATATCCGGCTTAATATCCTTGATCACCTTCAGTAATAATTTGGCATACCCATACACAGCATTTACCATCACCCCATCAGCAGTACTAAAAGGAGGCAAAGCATGATAAGCCCTGTGAATCACCGCATTACTATCTAGAATTACAATTTTTTTACTCATATACGTTATTATAGCATAAATTAGATTAATGTAGGAAATTTCTAAAAAGAAAAAAGAGCTTCTGAACGAAACTCTTGTTATTGTTTTGGTATAAGCAATACTCCCTCATAGTGGCGATAATAATTAAAACAATATGAAGGTATCCCCATTTGCTCCTCTACTATTTGATCAATGTATAACGAATTCGAATTGACTAAATAATATTTATTAGGACAAGGATGTTTCCCATCTAAATTATTACTTTTATCATAAATAAATGGTATTTTATCTCCTATTATATTTCCTTTTATAATCAACTCTTCTATTTCAACTCTCCTACTGAATTTATAATCAGGATTATCTTCCACTGGAATACTTACTACCGCTAAAGCTGTTGCAAGCACAAAATAAATAAGTAGCCATTTTATGATTTGTAAAAATGTACCCAGTCCTACAGGGACAGCTTTTTCCATCAAAAATCTCCGAGAACATATTTAAAAAATATCATATTCCCCAAACTTTTTCAATGTTAATAACTATACAAACTCAATACCCAGTAGATTAAAATATATATCCCATATATCTCTTTTTAAGAGCTCATAGGAGGGACGAAATCCCTACAATTCATAATTTATAATTCATCATTCATAATTACAGCCTGCCCCCAATCTTTGAAAATAAGCTAATTTTATGGTATAATTATATTTAGTAAAATAATAATAACTCTATGGCTGGGCATAATAAATTCTCTAAAATTAAGCATAAGAAGGCAGCTACAGACAAGCTCAAGGCTCAAAATTTTTCTAAAGTAGTAAAACTTATTCAAATTGCAGCAAGAAAAGGCTCCACTGACCTCGCTATGAATCCTGAGCTAAGATTGGCTTTAGAAAAGGCTAAAGAAGTCAATATGCCTAAAGATAATATTAATCGAATTTTAGAAAAGGCTTCCAATACTAGTGGACAAGTGATTATGTATGAGGGTTTTGGTCTGGAAGGAGTTGGGATTTTAATCAAAACTTATACTGATAATCCTAATCGGACTGTGGCTGATTTAAGACATTTATTGTCTAAGAATGGAGGCGCCTTGGGAGCTAATGGTTCTGTAATTTGGATGTTTGAAGAAATTATTAGAGAGCAAGAGTATAAAGTTAATATTCCTACTACAATATCAGATGAAGCTCAAGAAAAATTAGATAATTTAGTAGGAACTCTAGAAGAACTAGATGACGTAGAGGAAATTTGGACTACAGCTTCAGTTTAGAGTATGTCTAACTCCGCACCATATCGCATATTGGGTATAGATCCAGGTACAGCTACTACTGGCTTTGGGATTATTGATACTAGTATATCTAAAGTTTCTCAAGTGGTAGACTATGGTGTTATTACTACAGAAGCTAATTTATCAGATTCTAAGAGACTATCAATTATAGATTCTGGTCTTAAACAGCTTATAGTAACGCATAGACCCAATATAATAGCGGTTGAAAAACTATTTTTCTTTCGCAATACCACTACTGTCATTACCGTAGCCCAAGCTCGTGGAGTTATACTTCTCAATGCTGAATTACATAATCTGCAATTATTCGAATTCACCCCGCTTCAAATCAAGCAAGCAATAACCGGTTATGGTAAAGCTCCCAAAGCTCAAATGCAACAAATGGTAGCGACCATATTGGGTCTCAAATCTATCCCCAAACCTGATGATGCTGCTGATGGACTCGCTGTGGCTCTGTGCTGTCAATCTAGTCTTGGATATTTACTCAAAACTTAAAGATTTTAATATCCCATTTTATGGGATACCAAAGTCATAGAAGTGGTATGAGAAAAAACATAAATAAAAATAATTTCTATAAGATTTAGTAACAATCTATAATATTTATATATCTTTTGTTGATTTTTATTTGGAATATATATTTATTAACTAATAACTCTAATTTATTCATCTGGGTTATTCATAATTTTATAATCCTCTGTTCCTGCTTTATAATGAATTAGCTTTCTATTTTTTATATTATCTGCTTGAATTAATATATCTACATAATTCCAAGCAGCTTCTATTTCATCAGCTCTTATAAATAAAGACTGATCAGCGTCAAGAATATCTTGTATGAGCTTTGTATAAGCTCCTTGACTTTTTTGTCCAAAAGACTCCTCATATGTAAAATTGAGCTTAACTGGTTGTATACACATTCCTTTACCTGGAAATTTAGCATTAACTGTATAATATACTTCTTCATTAGGCTGTATACTTATGACTAATTCATTCTTCTGAGGATTACAGCCCTCATCAATATGACTAAAGTACTTAAATCTTGGTTTGAAAGTGATTCTAACCTCAGCTTTAGTCTCAGACAATCTTTTACCTGTGGAAATATAAATTGGGACACCCTCCCATCTGAGATTGTCTATATAAGCAGTAAGCTGGACATAAGTTTCTGTTTTGGAATTAGAGTCTACTCCGTCTTCTTGAAGATACCCAACTTTATCTTCAGATGATATATATTGACCTAGAATGACATCTTTATTTTGAATTGCTCTTAAGGATTTGATTAACTTATGTTTTTCATCTCGAATATACTCGGCCTCCATGGTAACTGGAGCTTCCATAGCTATCAGAGCTAAAGTTTGTAATATATGATTCTGTAAAATATCTTTTATAATACCAGTTTTATCAAAATAATCAGCTCTTTTATCTATACCTCGCTCTTCCCAGACATCTATACTAATTGACTCTACATAATGATTATTCAAGAGTGGCTCAAACATACTGTTTCCAAATCTAAGAGCTAAGATATTTTGAATTGTTTCTTTTCCTAGGTAATGATCTACTCTATATATTTCTTCTTCTCTAAAATGTTGAGATGCTTTTTGATTCAAAGCCTGAGCTGATTGTAAATCTGACCCAAATGGTTTCTCAAAAACTAGTTTGTAAACTATATCTGGATGAGAATTTTTTATCTTTGCTAAAGTATTTATAACAGAATCAAAAGCCTGTGGTGGGATAGCCATATATAATATAATTTCATCTCCTGCTTGAATATTATATCTTATAAAAAAATTGTTTATAGTCTCAACTTTATCAAAATCTATTTTAATATATTGTAAATCTTTGATAAAATCTTTTTCCCCCTCAAATTGAGATAAACTATTGTGAACTAATTGCTGATATTCTTCTTGTGATAAATCTTTTCTACCCGCTCCCAAAAAATGAGTATCTGATATATATTTATTATAAGCAAAAATTTCAGCTAAAGCTGGGTATAACTTAGTTATCGCCAAATCTCCAGTAGCTCCTGTAATAATAAAATATTTCATCCTAATTTAATCTCAGCTATTATTATGATACCAGACTACTCTAGATAAAAGTTATTGTCAAATATCAAGTGTATATGTTATAGACCTAGAGCTTCATCAGAATAAATATTTTCTTCTAAATCTTGGTCTATAGACTGTATTTCTGATTCTATTAAATCTGCTTCTATATTAGTGTTCTCACTTACTGGAGTGGTTTCTAATATATTGTCTGGGCTGACAGATGACTCAATTGTATTGATTGTATCAACATTTACTTCCTCAACCATACTATCTGTTTCTGTTTGATACATCCGATACACACTCACAGCCCCAATCACTAGAGAGAAAAACACTAAAAACACAACTAATCCCCATAATAGTGGCCTAGTCACAACTTCTTTATTTAGAATATCATTAGATTTATTATTAGTTGAGGCTTGGTTACTAGAGTTAATACTATTAATAGGTGTAGCTTCCTCAGGAGTAAAAGAAGTTAATTTGGCATTACTATTTAATTCTTGATTATCCATATTAGTATTTTATTGATTATTATTCTAAGACTTGATTATAATTTGTAGTTGAAGTAACTGAGGAGTCGGTAGTACTTGGAGCTATTATCTGTGTCTGGGGCTTTATGATCCTCAAATATGGTATAATTGTATCCTTAATATACATTCTAATCTCCTTATCTTTGGCTATAATTAATTGTAGTTTTTCTTTTCTAGTATCTACTTCGGTTGATAACTGCTCTTTATTATTACAAAATTCACCTGTATTAGATTTAGTTCCAAATAATTGTATATAATCTTGGTTTAATGTATTAAGAGCATTGATTTTAGACCTTAATTCTACGAAATAAGAGTTATAGGTTGCAACATCAACTCCCTTTTCAGCTAATTTAGTTGAAACTGTTTCTAATCTAGTTGTAATTTGATTATATTTAACAATTCTACCTTGTGATTTGGACTTAAATTTATTCTGATGTTCGACGATTTTCATCCCAACATTCTCACATCGCTCTTTAATTCTCTGAGTTCTTTGTTCTTGATTAGAAGCTACATTAGCTTCTCTTTTCTCCATATTAGATGTTCTTATCCCAGCATTCTGAGTTGGCATATCTTGATTTTCAGTATTTCTAGCTTTGGAATTTGAATTAGTTCTAGCAGGTCTTTCTTTTGTTTGTGGAGCTTCCATCATTATTGGAGTCATATCATCTTTCACAGGCTCAGTATTTGGCTCTTGAGCTATTACAACTCCACTTATTGCTACTACTGATACTAAAATTGAGAGGCTAGAAACTAATGCAATTTTAGATAATTTATTCATATTGATGTTAATTTATACTTATATAAAAATTATATCATTTGGTGTTTTTTTGTCAAATAAAATTATATACCTAGTGCTTCTCTTAATTCATCGCTAACTTTCCAAGGTGGACTAAAAGTCAACTCTATATTAATAACTTTGGGATTTAATATAGATAATGCTGTTTTCAACTCTTCTTGCATTTTACCTCCAAAAGGACAAAGCGGTGTGGTATATGTCATTAATATATTAATTTCATTGTCTACTGTAATTTCAATATTATAAATTAAACCCAAAGTATAAATGTCCAGATGCACTTCTGGATCTTGAATGGTCTGGCAAACCGATATTACTTTCTCTTTTGTAATCATTGTATAATTTTAATCATTAAATCCTTTCTTTTGTAATTTACATAGTATATTTTTATCTCCCTCTTCTACTATCACCCCATTTTTAATAACTGTCACCCTGTCTGGATTTGCTGACAATTGACCTAAGTGAGTAATAATCAAAAAAGTCATACCCTCCTTAGATAATTTTTCTAATTCTTTTACCATTAATTTAGTAGCGTCTATATCTAAACCTGAATCAGGCTCATCCAAAATTGCTAATTTGGGCTTTAAAATAATCAATTGCAATAACTCTAATCGTTTTCTCTCTCCACCTGAAAACCCATCATTAACATAGCGAGATAAAATTTCGGATTTCAAACCTAATTTCTGAGCCTCCACCAATACTTGTTTTCTAAAATCTAAGACATTAATCTGTCCATACAGAGACTGATAAGCATTCTTGAGTAAACTTAAAACAGTTACTCCTTTAATAGCTGGGGGATATTGCATGGACAAGAACAAGCCTAGCTTTGCTCTTTTATCTGGGGCAAGTGTTGCAATATTTTGTCCTTCAAAAAAAATTTCACCATTTATATCATATTCTGGATAACCCATTATAGACAATACTAGAGTGCTTTTGCCACTACCATTTGGCCCCATAAGATAATGAATATCTCCTTTTTTAATTTCAATCGATAAATTATCAATAATAATTTTTGCATCTTTTTGAATTGTAATGTTTTGTAATTTTAGCATAAATATTAACTCCAAATTTGTATTATTCTACCACTTCTTGAGCCGTTCGTAAAGCAAGACTAACACATTTAACTCGAGTTGACTCTATCTCTAGACCTAACCACTCATATAGCTGCTCAATTGAAATTTGTTGCAATTCTTGTAAAGTTAATCCTTTTAGCCTCTCTGTTGTAACTGAAGCCCCTGTAATACATAAAGCACACCCAATTCCATCAAAAGTAATGTCTTTGATTACTCCATCTTTAAGAATAATATAGATCCAGATATCATCCCCACAGTTGGCATTATGTCCGTGTAATTTATGAGTGGGAGTATCTAAAACCCCTTTATTAAGAGGGTTGCGGTATAAATCTAAAATATATTCTCTATATATATCATCCATAATTATTTAAATTTAATATAAATTTTATCCAAAATTTGCATTAAAGCATCAATTTCAGACTGAATATTATACACCCCAAACGTAACCCTTGTACTACCAGCTATTTTAAGAATTTCTGTAATACCACTAGCACAATGCTGTCCTGACCTCACACAGATATTCTCCTTTGCTAATAAATAAGCTATATCATGAGTGTGAATATTATCTATAACAAAAGAAAAACAAGCAATTCTCGTCTGCTCTGCTCCTCCGCCTAACACTTTGAGCCAAGGCCGTAAAGAAACTTGCTCCCACATATATTTTACAATACTCTGCTCATGAGTTTGAATATAATCCCAACCTATACTTTGAATCCAATCCATGGCTCTAGCCAGTCCAATAACTTCAGCAATAGGCGGGGTTCCTGCCTCAAACCTTTGGGGAATAGGAGCGTATTCTATAGTATCTAAATTTACATAATCTACCATATCACCACCAACGCGAGTAGGTGTCAACCTCTCCAAAAGATCATAATCAACCCACAAAACACCAGCTCCAGTTGGTCCATAAAGTTTATGTCCCGAAAAAGCATAAGCATCAACCCCTAAATCCTTCATAGAAACAGGAATATGTACTACCGCTTGAGCTCCATCTACTATACATAGAGCTCCTTTTTGATGAGCCTTATCTGCAATAGCTTTGACATTGTGAATAGTCCCAAGGACATTAGATATATGGCCAATTACAACGATAGCTGTATTATTATCTATAGTATTGATTAAAGCCTCTTCATCTAATACACCATCTTTGAGATAAATATATTTTATTTCTAGATTACATTTACGGGCTAATTCCCGCCAAGGGAGCATATTACTATGATGTTCTGTGACAGGAATTATAATATTTTGACCATCTTTAAGGAGAGAAGCCAACATCTCAGACAACATATTAAGTCCATCTGTAGCCCCTTTAGTAAAAATAATTTCCTCCATACGATTAGCTCCAATAAAATCTGCTACTTTTTGTCTTGATTTCTCATATTCAGTAGTAGCTTTCTCTGAAATATCATAAATACCCCGATGAATATTGGCTCTATACTCATTATAATATTCATTCATAGCATCCAATACCGGCTTTGGAGTAAGAGTAGAAGCTCCCGAATCAAGATATGTGATTCTAGAGTTCAAAATTGCAAAATCTAAGCTAATTGTTTGTAAAGTATCGTCCATATGGATTTATTATACTAGATATGCTATAATAAGTGTATAGTAAATATCAAATTGTATGTCTGAATTTTATCGACCACCACAAGAAATACCAGAAGATAAGGAAAAGTTTGAAGAACAGATAGCAAAGGCAACTAATGATAATACTGTTGATAAATTGGTTGAACAAAAAGCTCAGGAAATTTTATCTGAGATGAGGAAGGATAATGAAATCAATAACAGAACAGAAAACCTTGATCTCATATTGGATAAGTATGTTCCCTTTTTATTAACAGGAAATAATCTAAGTTCAGAAAACATTAATAATATTAGCAATGTTTTATATTCAGAAATACAAGACCTTGAAGAGATATCTAATCAAGATAAAAGTATAGAGTTTATCAATTATATATTAGATAGAATTCGAAAAGTTACCCCCAAAATCAATGAATCTTTAGAAACACTAGAACAAGCTAGTTTAGAAGCTAAAAATCATCTAGTTATAGACTACAAAGCGAGATTATTAGACTATAAGAAAGAATTATTATTATTAGAGGAACAGCTAACATATCATCTAAATCAAGATCCTTTTGTGAAAGACAAGAATATTAAATACTCCTTAGATAAATATAGAGCTTACAGAGCAAAATTAGAAGGATTAGAATCAAATTCAAATGAAATACCTGATATAAAAGGAGTTATGGACTTATATGCCCAACATATAAAAAATCAATTTTCAAATAGTCCAGAAAAATATGGTGTCGGAAAAGCAAAATCGTTTAAATTAG
>CAZYEN010000016.1:0-4625 GCA_964646465.1 uncultured Candidatus Saccharibacteria bacterium
ATCTATACTATATATCTTTAGTAATTGTCTGAATTTTACCTCTGAAATCTTTGCGTTTTTTATATACTTGTTTCTTTGCATAAATAAAGGTTTTATTAACCCTAATTATACCATATTCTGTGGGAGACCCTATTTTGTTATTATAAATCCTGTAATTGTACCTTTTTCCAAATGATGGAACCTAAACTTCAAACAATGCTAAGTATGAAGCCATCAATTCATATTGAGAACTACCATAGATACCTAATTCCCAAAAAAGTAATAGTTGCGGCTAATCACCCATACTTAAGTCAATGTGATTGGTTGACCCCAAAAGATATTGATAAATGTTGGGGAGAAAATGAGTTTAGACACACATCTTTACACATACCAATCATAAGAACTAGAATATTCGAATCAATCTTAGGAATTAAAAATGACTGGAGAATTTTGATGAAGCCAATAGGTTTCAGACCATTACATGAAAACAAACTAAGATGTATACATTTACCCAATACAAATGGCTTTAATTTCTTTAGAGACTCGCTATTGTATAATTTTAATAAAATAGTTATCTTCCCAGAAGGAGGTAAAAACACTGGGAAGATACACTCTAGTTTTGCCAGATTAGCATTAGAATTAGGAATTCCAGTAGTCTATGTTCAACTACCTCCAATAATATCGCTTTATGGTGATATACATCAGAGAGGAGCTGTTTTGAAATATATACATAAACCCCAAAAAGAAGATACCATAGATAAATTAATAAAGCTCTTTTATCAAAAACTATCTCTAATCTAAAATGACACCTCGGTGTCATTTTTACTTTTACAACAGATATACTAATCTTTTCACATGGACTAGTAATCAAAAGCCTACTCCACTATATACTAGGATTCTCAGATAGATATATATATCGCTTCAAGCTAGACAATACCGGAATATGTGAATTCAAATACACAGAAGAAGGATGGTTTCCTATAAGTATAAATGATACTTCTCATTTAAAATAAAAAATATAATAAATTATTCCGTGTTATAATACAAATATATCAGCTAAACTTACTCAACTATGTTAATTACAACCACAACCCTAATCTCAGGTACAGAAATCACCGAATACAAAGGAATCGTAAGTGGAGAAGTAATATTAGGAGCAAATGTATTCAGAGATATCCTAGCCTCAGTCAGAGACTTCATAGGAGGACGCTCCTCAGCCTATGAAGAAGTTTTAAAAGAAGCCAAAGAATCAGCACTCAAAGAGATGGAGCAAGAAGCCGAGAGACTCGGAGCTAATGCCATCATAGGAGTAGACATAGACTATGAAATGATCAGCACTGGCATGCTCATGGTAGCCGTCAGCGGAACCGCCGTCGTTATAAAAGAATAATTGAATCAGTAATTTAATCTAATTGTATAATTTGTGAGTCAATTAGATGATTATAATAATACAGGTAGATATTGCCCCCCCGCGCCCTAGTTCTTAGCATTAATTAAACTCTTGTCTTTTAGGAGAAATATTTTTATATTTTTTTCTTCTCCTGGCAAAGAGGTTTCTACATGATTAAGGGTAATATGAGTGTAAGTTCATTTACTCTCCTTTTTAAGATAGAAAGTGTGGTCAAAAATAAAATTTTATGTTATAATAATAATACCTCTCTGTACTCAAAACCATGCATTTAATTAAAGTGACTAGAGTTGTTCAGAAAGGAGGCGGTAAATGGGTAAAATACGAGCGTGGACTTAGAGGCAAAGTTTACTATCACATTTTTATACCAGGGGTTTGGTATAGCTATACAGACACAATGATTACCTATATTTTGTTGCTTATAGTTATGGTGTTGTGGCCTTTATTCTTTATTATTTATTTTTGATTCTTTTTCTAGATGAATATAATCCATATTATCCACAATTGGGACTGCAATGCAATCCCAATTTTTTATTTTACCCCAACTACTTCCTATTCCTAATTACACTCTGTCCTCCCTTGGGGGAGGTGTCACCTAAGGTGACGGAGGAGAACCTGTTCTTGCCCTTTTGTCCCCCTTCAGAGGGGGGGGGAGCCTGCAAGGCGGGGGTGGATACAACTTAAAATCAAATACTAAAATAATAACAGAGTTATAAAATTACAATCTATCCACCACCTTCACCTATGGTGCCACCTCCTCCTAAGGAGGACAAAAATCCCCCTACTCTCCCACAGAATCACTATCTATCTTAGAACGACTCCCCTGTTTTCGCTGGCGGTAAAAAGTATAGACAAGGTAGCTAAAATATAGGATAAGTGTAGTACCAGATATGGTATAAAGTAATAAGAAATATGCTATACTTAATACTATATTATAAAATTAAATGTTATAACTTATATTTTTTTAGATGAGAGTGGAGATTTGGGTTTTAACCTAAATAAAAGTGGAACTAGTGAAAACTTCATTATTACATTTTTTGTTATAAAAAATAAAAAACCATTTGATAATATTGTAAAGAAAACTCTTGCCAAAATGAATAAAGTAGAGAGAAAATCTCTACAAGGTGTATTGCATTCTTACAAACTATTACCTAGAAGAAGAAAGAAAATATTAAAATCTATACTAGAATACGATTTTAAATTGATGGTAATAAGATTAAATAAATCAAAAGTATATACACATTTACACAATGAAAAGCAGGTAGTATATAATTATATAACCAACATATTACTAAATAGAATATTAGATAAGAAACTAATAGATACCGATCAAAAAGTAAATCTAATAGCATCAAGACGAGAAACAAATAAATTTCTAAACTCTAACTTTAAAAACTACTTAAAAAACAAAACTCAAAAAAATCATTCTGTTGATATAGATATAAATATTGCATTATCCAATAAAGAAAAATGTTTACAGATAGTAGACTTAATAAGCTGGTCGTATTTTAGACATGTAGAACACAAAGACAGTAGCTACTATAATATAATTAAAGAAACAATGATGGAAGAGGTAGTTTTGTTCCAATAGAACAAAACCCTAAGTGTCATTTAGAGGAACCATACGGAGCCTCACACTTAGGGAATTACTTGTTAAATATATTATACCAAATACACTTTAATTTTGTCAATACAAAATCCACCTACTCCCCTACAGGACGAATATCTATCTTAGAACGACTCCCCCGTTTTCTCTGGCGGTAAAAAGTATAGCCAAGGTAGCTAAGGCATAAGATAAGAGTAGTACCAGAGATGATAATACCAAGGTAAAAATATGATTGTGGTTTGAAGTATAAAGTAAGCTCTAGATCTATACTTCCATCTGGATTCTCCTTGTACATAGACTTATCAAAATTAGCTTCGATGTAGTCTTTAGATAAGTCAAAACTATTGACAAAATTATAATATAGAGTTATTATTGTTATGTATTCGGCAATAGCCGCGACCCTCTTGCAATATAGAGGGGTTATAAAATGTAAAAAGCCCTAACTTTATAAAGTCGGGGTTTTTTACTTATAAAGATTAATGAAGTTTGAACTAATTTCTATAAATTCTTTATCTGTAATTTCACCTAATTTATACTTTAATCTTCTATAATCTAAATGTCTTGGTTGATGTAAATATACAGTTTGTAACTTTTCCTTAAAATAAATTTTGAGATACCTATTACCTTCTTTATACTTAGTACTAAGAGGTAATCCTATAAAGCTATATCTATCCAATTTTTTAAAAATCAAAAAAGGTCTCAAAAATTCATTTCCTTTACCACTAATTTCACCTCCTATATTCTCTCCACAATAACAAAACCAAACTTGCTTCTGTGAAAATTTAGGAGGATAATAATTATTATTGTCTAATTTAGGTTTTAATATAAACCACTCCTGAAATCTCTTTATAAACTTTTGCATTTTGTTGCAATTAATATATTTATATTATAACATATTAATTCCCCTCTTGAGGGGTGGCAGGCTTCGCCTGACGGGGTGGATGTATTTTGTAATTTGAGCTTCTGTCCCCCTACTCCCCCACAGGGTGAATATCTATCTTAGAGCGACTCCCCTGTTTTCGCTGGCGGTAAAAAGTATAGCCAAGGTAGCTAAAATATAAGATAAGTTAAAACTATTGACAAATTTAAATAAAAAACTTATAATTTAGTTACAAATTGCCATACGGCACGACCCCTATAGAGAGTAATCCCTATAGGGGGTTACTTTTTAAATACACTCAAAAAAGATTCTTTAATATTATCGAAATCTTGAGGAGAAATAATACCCTTTCTATAATGTAATCTTTTTACATCAAACACTCTCATTTGAGAGATTAGCGCTGAATACTCCTTGCCTTGATATATAAATGGAATGTAAAATTTGTTGTTTGGTTTTATCTTTGTACTAGTTGGAATACCAAAAAATAACCTTTTATTAAATTTATGTAAAATAATTACAGGACGATGAAATTTAGAATTTTTACCGCTCATTTCAAAACCAATATTTTCACCAATATAACTCATCCAAATTTCTCTTTCTCTAAAAGAAGGAGGCTTAGATATAGAAATATCTATTTCTTCCTTTAACCCAACCCACTCCTGAAATCTCTTTATAAACTTTTGCATTTTGTTGCAATTAATATATTTATATTATAACATATTAATTCCCCTCTTGAGGGGTGGCAGGCTTCG
>CAZYEN010000017.1:0-9612 GCA_964646465.1 uncultured Candidatus Saccharibacteria bacterium
TGGAAAGCTTATGATGGATTAGTTTTAAATGGATATGAACATTATCGTATATACCATTCACATGATGAATTTGCCAGAGGCAAAAATCATGTGAATGGTATTGAATCTTTTTGGTCTTTTACTAAAAGAAGACTTAATAAATTTAATGGCTTTACTAAATCTAATTTCTCTATTTTTCTTAAAGAATCTGAATTCAGATTCAATCATAGACATGATAATATTTATATGTTACTATTATCTCATATTAGAAAATTTCCACTCTAAATTATTTACATATTCTGTGGGAGACCCCAAAATATTTATAGTTTGACAATATTATAAATTAAAGATTATTAAGCTTCGGCAATAAATTTATAAGCAATATTATTTAACTCATCAGTGTTATTAAGAAATGTGTGGTTCCCTTTGATGAAAATATGCTTTGAGTTATCTGAGATTTTATTATAGATCCCTAGATTTTTGATTGGATCAACAATATTATCTTCATTTCCAAAGATAGCCAGATATTTAGAATTTGGTAATTGAAAGTCATATTTCTGATTTTTGTATTCTTCCATCCAGTTAGCTGTTATGACTTTTGTTGTATTTGGGCGAAACTCTTTTTTTATATTGCTGGTTTTTAGTTTTGACATATCCTCTATACTAAGTCTAGCTGATATTATATTAAATATATCAAAAGCAGGGGTTAGAAATAAAGTTGGGATTGCTCTTTTGGCATTAATTAAATAATTGTATATGACTACTGATCCTTGAGAATGTCCTATTAAAATAATTTTCTTTGTTGGATTCATTGATTCTAATTTTTGTATTTGTTCTGATAAAATCACTGTCATCTCAGAGAGACTTGCTAATTGAGCAATATCTTCTCCATGCCCTGGAAAGTCAAATGTAAAAAAGTCAATTCTATACATAGATAAATCATTGAAAATAGATTGACATAATGGAGAGTTTCTACTACCAAGAAACCCTTGGACAAAAATTACTAAATACTTGGATTCTGATGTGTGAAGTAAGTTTTTTAGGATGAATTGCATAGTATAAAAATTTTACTTGATGTTTAAAAAATAACATAATTTATATTTGTAGTCAAAAAAGTTTTGTTTGTGATATAATGGGAATATTAAAATTTATGTTATAGGTTATGAAATCTAAGATTTCTGGGTTAGATTGGTTTAAGTTGATGGTGGTTTGGTTAGTTTTTGGGGTGGCTTTTTATTTTTGGGACAGTGTGTCAGGTTCTTTTTTATGGGCTTATTTGGCTGGGGTTATATTATTTCGTATATCTAGTGAAAAAACTTTATATTTAGCTTTAGTTTTATTAATATTATCTCCAATCGCATTGTCTCTGAAGTTGGATGTTTTAGCTGAAAGTTTAGTCGTTAATATGTATTTTCTCCTTTATATTTTTATTATCGGAGAGGTTTCAAGAGGTGTGGGTGTATCTTGGTCTTGGTTAGATTGTTTAGCTAATAAAATTATTGATAGAACAAGGGGGCGTATAGTGTCTAATCCAGATTGGGTGTTTATTTGTATTTTTGTTATTCCTTCTCTTTTTTTAATCTCTAGATTATATTTTTTTACCTTTAAGATCCCTTATAACAGTTTTTTGGATATGGGTTCACTTATTGTTCAAACTGATGTTATCAGACAATTTGGTATTGGTTGGGCATATCAGTTTGGGAGGGCATGGAATATTCTGACTAGTAATTGGCCAGTTATATATACTGAGATTTTAAGTTGGATAGCTGGAGATTTTTATTTAGGGATAAAGATACATCAATTTTTGAGTATAGTGATTGGAGCATGGGGAGTGATAGTATTATGGAGGAGTTTAGTGCCTAAATTAGAAGATAGAGTGGCAAGTATATCTTCTCAGGTTTTAGTAGCTTTGATATATGTATTTAATCCATTTTATCTTTCAGTATTGAATGGGGTAGTAGAGTTTGGAGTAGCATATAGTCTTATGCCATGGATAGTTTGGTCATGGTTGAGATTAATTAGGGATAAAGAAGGTAAGTGGTGGGAGTTGGGATTACAGGTTATTGTGACTGGAGTGTTGTTATCATTTGCAACAGTGGTATCAGGAATTACATTAGTTTTTACAAATGCATTACCATTGTTTGTAATTATGTTTGGTATAGGGTTGGTAAGTTTTGAATCTAAGAGGGAGTTATTGAGACGGGGAATATTATTTAGTTTAGTATGGATGATTGTTGCTTTGATGGGCTTACATGTTGTAGTCCCTACTTTCTTTGGTTATAGACAAGCTGATGGAGTTTTGGATGCTACACAGACAGAGGAGAGAGAGTCTCCTTTCGTGAAAGATTTTTATTCTCCTACTTTAGAGGAGATTATGTATATGCAAAATAAAGAGGGAATTGTTTCAGAGGAGATTGGTTATAATTTCAGAGCCATTCCTTTAAAATATCGTTTAGTATGGTTTTTTTGGTCTTCTTTAGGAATAATATCTATTATTTGGTTTAGGAAGAATAAATATATTATTCCAATTTGGCTGGCTACTGGATTGTCTGGATATTTAGCTTTGGGTTATAGTAAGTCTTGGTTATATAGGCTGATGAATGAATATTTCCCATATTTTTGGGGGCTTAGAACTCCTGGTAGATTTATGATGATTTTTGCTCTTGGAATTTCTATTCTTGGTGGACTTGTTTGGTACTATATTTTTAAATCTGCTAGATTAAGAGCTTGGAGATTAGGGGCGGTTAGTGTCTTTGGACTTGTTTTAGTATTGGTGATTATATCAGCTAGACATAAAGAATTTGAGATGAAGACCTTTAATTCTATACCAGATATGGACTATCATTTTCAAGGATTGGAAAAAGCAAAGCAGACTTTGGATGAACTCAACCCTAATATGGAGTATAGAATTTTAGATTTGACTAGAGATGATGATGGTTCTTGGAATCATACTAGAGTTATGTCTGTTGACCAAAGGTATCTGAATGATTTTGAGAAGGTGTTAATAAATTATCCTGCTAAAGATTGGACGAAAATTCTACAAGAAAGTAATGTTAAATATATTATTATTAGTACCTATAATGATTATTGTAAGGACAGATTCTCTGACAATGTCTATAATAATAGAAATCTTATTAGTTGCTATCTCTTAGAACAACAAGATAAACTTAAATTAATTGATTCTAATCTTCCAAATTATAAAATTTATGAGGTTAAAGATGTAAAGCCTTATGTTTATGGGGATGGTATAGCTGAAGATTTTTCTTATAATCCTATTGTTAAGACTGGGGATGAAAAGCAGAAGGTTAGAGTGGCGGAGATATATTCACCGCAATTTAGATGGACTTGTAATGGGGACAAAGTAATTGAATCCACTCCGGAGCGTGATGGTTTATTACAGGCTTCTATTTTACCCGCTAACTCGGAATGTAAGTTTGGGTATTATAAGGCTTGGTCTGTGAGAGTTGCTGATTGGATTTTTGTTAGTTTAATAATAGTTTCGTTATTGGTTGGGATTAAGTATTTAATTTATTATGCCAAGGAATTATGGTATAATAAAATATAGGTTGTTTGCTTGTAAATAGAATAGTATTAATAATATGCCCAAAAAGAAAAGAATTCTCTGGTTGACATGGAAAGATAAAAAACATCCTCAGGCAGGTGGCGCTGAGATAGTAAATGAAGAATTGGCTAAAAGATTAGTAAGTGATGGGTATGAGGTAAAATTTATTGTAGGAGGTTGGTCAGGAGCAATTCAAAAAGAAAGTATAGATGGTTACGAAGTAATTAGATTGGGCGGTAGATGGACATCTTATATACAAGCTTTTTTTTATTATAAAAAATATTTACAAGGTTGGGCAGATTTAGTAATAGATGAAATCAACACTATACCATTTTTTGCTAAACTTTATGTTAAAGAAAGAAATATATTATTCATACATCAATTATGTAGGCAAATATGGTTTTATCAGATGTTTTTCCCATTGAACTTTATAGGGTATTTGATAGAGCCATTATATTTGAGGTTATTGAGTGATAGACAGGTTATTACTATATCTAATAGCACTAAAAAAGACTTATTAAAATATGGGTTTAAAGCTGATAATATACAAATTATCACTGAAGGAATAGAGATAGAACCGGTTACAAAGTTAAATAAAATATATAAATATTCAAACCCTACACTCCTAAGTTTTGGCTCAATTCGAGCAATGAAAAGAACTAAGGACAAACTTGAAGCTTATAAATTAGCTAAACAATTTATACCAAATTTAGAATTAATAGTGGCAGGGGATAGTAATGATCCTTATGGCCAAAAATTTCTAAGAGAGTTAGAAAAATCTGAGTATAAAAAAGATATACAATATCTAGGTAAGGTATCAATAGAGAAAAAAATAGAATTAATGAAAAAATCACATATAATCCTAGTTACTTCAGTCAAAGAAGGCTGGGGTCTCATAGTGACTGAATCCAACTCACAAGGTACTCCTGCTATAGTATATGATGTAGATGGTCTTAGAGACTCAGTTATAGATAATCGCACAGGCTTAATATGTAATACAAATACTCCACAAACTTTAGCAGATAATATAGTTGATTTATTAATGGACGAGAAGCTGTATGCTAAGTTAAGAAAGAATAGCTATAAGTTGAGTAAAAGTATTAACTTTAATCAAAGTTATAAAGATTTTGTAAAAGTAATTAATTTATAATCAATGAAATCATTAATATCAGTCGTCATTCCAACTAAAAATAGTGCTAATAATTTAAGAAACTTATTAGAGTCACTTTACTTTTCTAACTATAAAGGTTTTGAAATCATTGTTAATGATGACGTTACTAGTGACGATGATACAATGGATCTTTGCAGAGAGTATATTTCCAGGGGGCTGAGTATTATTTATAAAAAAGAAAATAAATCTATGGCTCAAGGAAGAAAAAGAGGGGTAGATTTTGCTTCTGGCAATATAATATTACATCTTGACGCAGATATGAAAACAACTCCAGATTTATTATCTGAATGTATTGAATTAATTAAAAGTGGTTTTGATGCTCTTGTAATTCCAGAAGAATCCTTTGGGACAACATTTTGGGCAAAATGTAAGTGGCTAGAAAAAAAATGCTATACTGGAAATATTCATATAGAATCTCTTAGGTGTTTAAAAAAGGAAATTTATTTAAATCTTGGGGGGCATAATGAAAAAATGGTGTTTTCTGAAGATAAAGACTTTGATATTAGAGTAAGACAAGATGGTTATAAAATAGGAAGAACCAAAAACTTTTTATGGCATGATGAGGGGGATTTAAAATTACTAAAGACATTGAATAAAAAATTAGGGTATTCTAAGACGGCTAATATATTTGCTGAAGTTCATCCTAAAGAATTTAAGTGGCAAGCTAATCCATTAAATAGATATATTATATTTTTTAAAAATATAAAGTATTTATTTAAGTATCCATTATTGTATATAGGTATGATATATATGAAAACATTAGAGTATATATTTGCTTTTTATGGTATAATGAGAAATAAATTTAAAATTATATGATAAAAGTATCAGTAATAATTGTTAATTATAATGGTAAAAAATGGTTAACAAAATGTTTTGACTCATTGATACAGCAAACATATACAGATTTTGAAATTATCTTTGTAGATAATAATTCTAGTGATGATAGTATTAAGTTTTTAGAAAAGCATTATCAAGATGTAAGAATTAGAGTCATTGAAAGCGGTGCTAATTTAGGATTTTCAGGAGGTAATAACCTGGGTATTAAAGAGTCTAGGGGAGAGTATATACTTTTATTGAATAATGATACGTGGGTAGATCCAACCTTTTTAGAGTCTATCGTAGATTTTTATAATAAAAACCAATACGATGTTATAGCTCCTTTTGAAAGAAATTATGATAAAAACCAAAATTTTGAAGAATATAAGATTTCAATTGATATTTTAGGACATTTTATTTATTTTAAAGAAGCATCTAATAAAAAAGAATTTTATCTATCTGGTGTTTCTCTATTTTTCTCTAAACAACTATATCAAGAAACTAAAGGTCTAGACAATAACTTTTTTATGTATTTTGAAGAGATAGATTGGTTCTGGAGATTACATCTGTTGAAAAAGAAGATTACTCATATTCCTAACGTTTTTGTATATCATAAGGGGTCTGGAAGTACAGGAGATGGTATAAAATACCTATCTTTTCTATGGAGAAATCAAAATACCTTGCAAATGTTATTAAAAAATTATTATTTTATTACTTTAATTTTTATATTACCTATATATATTATGCAAAATATTATTGAAATGACTTTCTTTTTGATAATAAGAAGGCCTAAAATTAGCCTTTCTTATATACAGGGTTGGTATTTTAATTTAAAATTCTTGAGAAGGACTTTAGCTCAAAGACGATGGGTTCAAGCTAATAGAAAAATTAGTGATTTAGATATTATGAAAAAAATGTATATTGGTTCGGCTAAGATAAAACATTTATTACAGTTTTTTAAAATATAATAATATGACTAATCCATATACATTTAACTCAGATAATTATTATATATATTTGTGAAAAAGATATTTAATTCTAATACTGTATATATTGTTGTTCTAATACTGGTTGGAATCATTACACATATTGAATGGTTCAATTCATTTAGTATTTTAAATGATTCAGATTGGGGGTTCTGGAGTAATGAGGCTATTAAAGAATTAAATGTTTCTTTTGGAGCTTGGGTTAACACTTTTAATTTTGGTAGTGCTAATATTCAAATATATTTTAATATTTTTAAAATAATATGGTATTTATTTGGCATGCTTGGATTTTCTTATGATATAGCTACTAAGGTGACGTTTCTAATACCTATTGCTATAGGTGGATTTATCACACCTTATATTTTTGTTAAAAGAATTATTAAAGATAATTTTATATCTTTTCTGGGAGCACTATTCTACGGTACTACTACTTATTTTCTTCTTAGACAAACAGCACATATACCGGTTGCTTTTATTTATATGATGGCACCTGTGTTTATAAATGTATTTATTTATACAATTGAAAATAATAAGACAGTAAATTGGATTTGGTTTAGTCTTTTAAATTTATTGATGATAGGATATGAGCTTAGGATGGTCTATATATTATATTGGATTATATTGATATATTGGATTGCTTTTTTTAAAAAGAAATATTTAAGTATAAATTATATAAAAAATTATATTATCTATGGAGTAAGTTTCATCTTATTGAATTTATATTGGATACTTCCAACATTAGAGGGGTCAACTCAAACAATTGAAGAAACTGCAAACAGAGGGCTTTTTGGAGGTTTCTTATTTAATATCAAAAGATCGGTTACTATAGCTGAAGCTTCTTGGACCGGGGCATATCCTAATATGGATTTTATTCCTCAGAGTATACCTTTATATCTATTTTTGGTTCCATTAGTTATAATGGTAGGATTAATATTATTTAAAACAACTAAAAACAATATTGATAAAAGGTTGGTTATTTTCTTTGGAGCTATATCATTATTAGGAATAGTACTTACCAATCAGGAGTCTCGTCCATTTACTGGGTTATATCTTTGGTTATATAATAACTTTCCTGGATTTAGTCTTTTCAGAGAAGCATCTAAATTTTACATGATAACAGCAATTGGATATTTAGGATTGTTAAGTATAAGTATAAAATTAATTAAAGACAATTTGTTGTATACAAGATTTAAAAAAATATATTATTTATTATGCATAATTTTGATATCTGTATTTATATATAATACCAAACCTTTATTGAATAAAGATATAGAAACAATGTTTGTTTCTAAAACAGTGGCAGAGGACTATATCGTTTTAAAGGATAAAATTTTATCAGAAAATGAAAATTTTAGAACATTCTGGACCCCCATTTTTTCACGGTATGGATTTTTTAGCACTCAGAGTAGTATGATTTCAAATGTATCATATATGTATGAACTAAGAGACATATTTGGCTTTGATGAGAGTATTAATATAGAAGATAGTTTGATTAGTGTATATAAAAAAGAATATAGTGATAATATATTTGATAATAGTAATATCAAGTATATAGTAGTTCCTTTAGAAGATTCAGTTAATGATAGTGACTTCTTTAGTTATTACGGAGGTAAAAGAAACCCTAATATAAGAGATTGGTATATACAAGAGTTAAATAAAATTGATTGGCTAGAGAAAAAGAATTTTGGATTTGAAGAGTTAGTTATATATGAAAATAAAGACTATAAAGATAGAATGTATTTAACCCAAGAATTAGAAACCATTTATAAAAATATAGAGGATAGAAAAATTGAGTTTATACAGGTTAAACCAACAGAGTATAAAATAAAAGTTGATAATCTAAAGGAAGTGGAGTATTTAAACTTTGTAGAGAAGTATGATAATAATTGGAAAATAAGAATAGGAGATTTTGATTGGAAAGCAGTTTTATATGATAAAAGTTACTTTTTAGATGAAAAGCAACATACTAAAAGTGATATAGGTTTCAATAGATTTGAGCTTTCTAGGGAATATATTAAAGCTAATTTGGATAAGTCTATGTATAAAGAGAATCCAGATGGAAGTATAGACTTAGAGCTTACTTTGTACTTCAGGCCTCAATCATATTTTTATCTAGGTATTATTATTTCTATTATTACTTTCACGATATGTGTCGGGTTCATAGGATATTACTTTTATAATATAAAAAAATAGGATGATATGTATTAACCTCCTCAGTGGCTTGATGATATGGTATAATTCTTTTATTAAATCTTTATTGTTTGCTTTTTTTGATATATGAAGTCTAAAATTTCTGGGTTAGATTGGTTTAAGTTAGGAGCTGTTTGGTTGGTGTTTGTTTTTACATTTTTATTCATTGATAGCATTTGGATATCTTTATTATGGGCCTATATTGTTGGTGTGATTTTATTTCGTATTGATAATCGTCCAGCGGGCTATTCTGCGTTGATAATGCTTACTTTAACTCCGATTGCTTTGTTTCTAAAACTTAATGATTTAGCTGAGACTTTTGCAGTTAATGTATATTATCTTTTATGTATTATGGTCTTTAGTGAAATTTGGAGCTTTCACAAATTATCTTGGCCGTGGTTAGAAAATACTTGCGATAAAGCTATATTCTGGTTTATAAAACTAATTTCTAACATACCAGACTTGGTTTGGATTATTATATTTATATGTGGAATACTTATTTTAGTATCTGAGGATTATTTTTTTACTTCAAAAATTCCTTATAATAGCTTCTTAGATATTGGTTTGGGAGTTGTTCACACGGATGTTATCAGACAGTTTAGTATTGGTTGGTTTTATCAATTAGGGCAAGCATGGAATATTTTGGCCAGTAATTGGAGTGTCCTATATACTGAGATTTTAAGTTGGATAGCTGGAGATTTTTATTTAGGGATAAAGATACATCAATTTTTGAGTATAGTGATTGGAGCATGGGGAGTGATAGTATTATGGAGGAGTTTAATACCAAAGTTAGAAGATAGAGTGGCAAGTATATCTTCTCAGGTTTTAGTAGCTTTGATATATGTATTTAATCCATTTTATCTTTCAGTATTGAATGGGGTAGTAGAGTTTGGAGTAGCATATAGTCT
>CAZYEN010000018.1:0-11827 GCA_964646465.1 uncultured Candidatus Saccharibacteria bacterium
TGTAAAGCCTTTCTTTTCTTTTTTTTTTTTTTTTTTCATTTTTATTAATTTTATTATTTTTAATTGTTTTACAATATTTTTTTTTTTTATTAAATATTATACCCCCCCCCCGATTTTTGTCAAATGACTATTTTTGGGATATGTCTTGGGAATATACTTAGACAAGATCAGATTACTTTACTTTATGAGTTATGAATTTTAATACAAAGAGACTATCCACAACGCGCTCTAATAACTCCACCCCTTAAGAGGGTAATTTTATAATAGTCCATATCCAACGGGCTAACTACCTTAGGGGACGTAGTTAAAGTAATGCATATATTAGAAATATATTAGCCAAAATATATTAATACCCCTCTAGAGGTGACCAAAAATATCAAGAGAATATTTTTATATAATAATACCCTTACCTATAATTGTTAATAGCTTGTCATGGAATCTGTTGTCTTGTATTTTGTATGGATGCTGTATGAGTTGTTGTTGAGAGACACAGTATACTTCGTCTATTTTAACTCTTTCTAAAAAGTCTAGTGAGTGTGAAACTATAATTAAGGCTCCATTGTAATTTAATAAACCTTGTATAATTGCGTCTTGAGTAGAAACATCTAAGTTATTGGTTGGCTCATCCAATAATAACATATCTACTGGAATTAAACTTATCATTGCAAAGGCTAGTCTGGCTACTTGTCCTCCTGATAAATTAGTGGCCAATTGATTGACCTGATAGTCATCCCAAAATAAAAATTCTCTTAACTTTTGCCTTATAGTCATCAGAGATACTTTGGGATTATAGGATCGCATATTATCTAATATAGTCAAATTAGGTTTGACTATATTATAATTTTGGTCCATATAAACTATATTGGTTTTAGAGTTGATATCAATATTACCTGATGATAATTGCTTTTTGGCAAGCATTTTTAAAAATTGACTTTTACCTGTACCATTAGCTCCTAGAATAGCAATTCTTTCTCCTTCATTTAGGCTTAATCTTATATTATTAATTAGATCATTATTATTAACCTGCACTACTCCATCTCTGATTTCTAAAATTATATCTGTATTTGGTCTTGTAGTATGATTGACTTTATATTGAACTGTTTTTCTAATCTGTGGTTCTAAGTCATTTAATAAATCTTTGTTTTCTTGTAATCTAGAGTCATACATAGTTTTCTTTTGTCCTGCTCTTATCTCTGCCTTGCTTTTCAAATAACCTCGGTCCATTCTTGACATACTTCTGTCTTGTCTTGCCTTAATGCCTGTTTGAATATTTTTTTCTTGTCTTCTTGACTCTAATTGTAATGATTGATCTAATCGCTTTTTATCTTTGAGGGCGACTTCATAGCGTCTCAACTTAGCTTCATTCTCTAATCTCTTTTGATCTCTATAAAATGATACATTGCCTCCAAACTCTCTTATATAACCGTTTTCTAATTCCCAAACTCTATTGACGACTCTATCTGCAAAAGAAGCGTCGTGTGAGGCTATAACTACACTGTATGGATAATTAGTAACCCCTTGAATTAACCATTCTTTAGCCTCTATATCAAGATGGTTAGTAGGCTCATCTAATAATAAAACTTGTGGCTTAATATAAAATATTAAGCCCAAATGTAGTTTTACCAATTCACCACCACTTAAACTAGATATAGTACTCATAGGATCAATTGTCCAGTTAAAATCATTTTCTACTTTTACAAGAACATCCCACCACTCTTCAACTAAAGTAGATAAATAGTCTGATACACTTAAATCTGAATTAAGCATATCTAGATGTAATTGAGGGAAATACCACACAGAAGCAAAGTCTTCAATCTTACCGCGACTTGGTTTGATTAAATTAGCTATAATTTTGAGTAAAGTTGTTTTACCAGACCCATTATCTCCAACTAAGGCAATTTTATCTCCTTGATGAATTGTAACAGAGATATCTTTCAATACATGTTTCAGTCCTCTCCTAAATCCAATTGAATTACTAGCTATATATAGTGTTTTAGACATAAATTATATTATTTCTGGCTGATTATAGCATATAGTATAAAAAAAAGCTATTTATTATTTAAGATTTAGATTTTATTGTATGTAAATGAATATTTTTTGGAATAGTCAATATAAAATTACTACCTTTATTTATTCCTTCTGATTCTACCGTAATTTCTCCGCCATGTTGGGTTATTATTTGCTTAGCTAAATACAAACCTAATCCTGAACCATTTGGATTAATCTGCGGAGACCTTTTACCTCTCTCAAATTTTTTCCATATCTTTTTTGCATCAGATATTGTAATACCAACTCCATTATCTTTAATAGATATCTCAAAAAAATCATTAAGCTCATAATTTATCAAAATATAAACCTGACCTTTACCATAAAATATTGAATTATCAAAGATATTATTTATGGCTTCTTTTATTTTTGCGCAGTCTATATTAGCCAATGTATTTTTACCTTTGATTTTTAAATTTACTCTAGTTGACTTTTCAGATAATAATTCTTTTTTCTCAATAATAATAGATTGTATAAGTTTTTTTAGGTCCACAATGTCTTGAATGTTAACACCAAATTTACCAGTATTAACATCATTTACAGTTAATACATCATTTATAATATCATTCAAGTTTTTTGCACTAATATAGGCTTTGTTTAAATCATTTTTAGCGGTATTATTTAATTCATATTTGGAATTCTCTTTATTAACAATCATGTCTAAATATCCTAATATAACTGTAAGTGGAGTTCTAAATTGATGAGATGAATTTTGTAGAAAGCTATTTTTGGAGTCTAATGCAACTTCCAATTCTTGTTTTTTAGCGTTTAATAAAATTTGTTTTTTCAAACCGATATATACCTCTCTTGTTAAAAATATATAAATCCAAGTAAAGATAAATGTAAATAATATATTGGTCTGTAATTGCTGTAATATACTGTTATCTATAATAGAAAATCTCATTATTAACAAAATAAGAGTAAAAATTAAAGTGATTAAAAGATTAGCTACTGGGAGATTAATATAAAACAGTTTATATTTAAATATAGATACAAAAATTGTAACTACGAGCATCAACATAAATACAGGTCCATAGTAAATAGAGCTTGTGTTTTGTAATATTGACGGTATTATAAAGTTAGATATTAATGTCAAACTAAAACCTAAAGTAGGTAAAGTTAAAAAGAGTTGTATATTGTTTTTTATATTTTTATTATGTATAGTATTGTATTTATTAATTAATATTTTGATATATAAAATACAATATGAAAGAGCATATAAAAATAATATATAATAAGGTATAGAGTTATATGCAATCGGACTATTAGTATCGAGCCTTAATACTCCAATTTGTGGAATTAAAATTAATATTATAGTCAATATATATGGATAGTGCAGAAATTGATATTTTTTCGAAATCTGCTTATTATTCAAAGATATTGCAAAAAATACGAGAGACTGGATGATAGTGATAAAAGAAAAATAAATTAAAACATTAGTAATATATAATGCCAAAATACTTTCTAAAGGTACTATATAGAGGTTTTGGATAATAATCCACAGTATCCAGTTAAATATTCCAAAGCAACTATATGAAAGATATTTAGCAGCGATATAATTTTTATTAGATAGTTTATAAGTAAATAAATAAATATATATACCCAACACCAAATTAGTAATGCCACTGAATATAACAACTTCCATTGGGATAATTTGATTTATATAGTCCATATTATTTTTATATTAATTAATTTTATTATACCATGAACAGGATATAAAAATAAGCTAACGCATCATTTCTCTCTTAACCTTCTCACTCATAACATTAATTATAGCCTGACTTGAATCTAATCTACTTAAAATATTCCGCTTCACTATTTTACAAATGATACATTGATGTACTACATATTTAGGATCCCCCCCTTTAGTTAATATATCTATTGGTTTCATAAGTCCATGACATTCATTTTGTCTATCTCCTGGATTTTTATCTATATGTTGTGAATATAAACATTCTGGGCAATGATTGGTATAACCATTACCTTCTACAAATGTTGCACAATTTTTACAAACAAAGTTTTCTTTATTACGAACAAACTTTCTCATTGAATGAGATTATGTATTAAACTTTTTTAATCTGAAGAGAGTCTAGTTCAACTGGAGTATTTCTACCGAACATATTAACTAAAACCTTTAGTTTACCCTTAGATTCATCTACTTCAGATACTTTACCCTCAAAGTCTTTAAATGGACCGTCTAGGATTTTAACCAAGTCATCTACATCTACATTAAGAGTATATTTAGGTTCTTCTTTACTAGTTTTTTTATTAATAAAATTCATTTCATCTGGAGAAACCGGAATAGGAGTTGTTCCAGCTCCTATAAACCCCGTTACATTAGGAGTATTTCTTACAACATACCAAGAATTGTCTGTAACGACCATTTCTACAAATACATATCCTGGATAAATTCTTTCTTCTACTGTTACTCTTTTCCCATTCTTTACCTTGATTTTTTTCTCTTTGGGAACAATCACATCAAATATATAATCTTCCATAGATAAAGACTCTATACGTTTTTTAAGATTTTGAGCAACATTGTCTTCCAAACCTGAAACACTATGAATAACGTACCAATTTTTTTCAGTACTAATAGGGTGTTGTTTTGCCATATAGAAAAAAGATAAGTTATAAAATGAATTGAGTTAAAATATAATTAAATAATATATCTAAACCTCCCAATATTATTGTAGATGCACCTGATATCATAACAACAATAGCTGTATATTGCCATGATTGTTTTCTAGTTGGCCAAGTAACTTTTTGAATTTCTACCTGAGCTTCTTTGATATATTGAATAGGATTAGTTATCATTATATTATTTAATGGTACAAATAATATTACCTTATATTTTGAATCTTGTCAAAATTTTATGTATTCGCTCTATTGAATTAATAATCTCGTAGTTTTCTAATATTAATGTGTTCTCTTATTTTTTCTAAGGCTTTAACCTCAATTTGTCTAATACGCTCTCTAGTAACATTAAATTCTGCACCTACTTCTTCCAGTGTATGAGTAATTCCATCTTCTAGTCCAAAGCGCATTTGTAGAATTTTTTGTTCTCTATCATTTAAATCATCTAATATTTCTTGTAAGTGAGATCGTAACAAGTTGCGGCTAGCTGTTTGAGTTGGACTTAAAGAATCAGTATCTTCTATAAAATCACCCAAAGAACTACCATCCTCATCTCCAACTGGAGCCTGAAGAGAGATGGTATCTTGATTGATTTTAATAATCTGATGCACTTTTTCTACCTCCAAATCCATCTCTGCAGCTATTTCCTCCGGCAAAGGTTCACGACCAAGCTCTTGTACTAGACTACGGACTACTTGAGAGTATTTATTTATTGTCTCAACCATATGAACTGGTATACGTATAGTTCTAGACTGATCAGCTAAAGCTCTCGTAATAGATTGTCGGATCCACCAAGTTGCATAGGTAGAAAACTTAAAACCTTTAGAATAATCAAATTTTTCTATTGCTTTGAATAAACCTAAATTACCTTCTTGTATTAAATCTAATAAAGTTAAATTTGGACTACGTCCAACATATTTTTTAGCAATAGAAACTACCAATCGCAAATTAGCTTCAGCTAGTTCCCTTTTTGCATCTTCATCACCATCTAAAACTCTTTTAGATATATATATTTCTTGCTCTTTACTAAGAAGAGGAATACTACCAATTTCTTTTAAATATATATTAACTGGGTCTGGCAATTCTTCTTCCCATTTCTCCAATTGTTTATGTGACTCTATATCTTCTATCCCATCAACGGTTACTAATGGTAAAAACTCTACCTCATCTTGTATTTTTATACCTTTTTCTTTTAGGACATCGTATATCTCTTCTAATTGCTCTAAGTTATCTTCAATATTTGGTAGCGCATACATTATCTCTGTTTCTGTCACAAAGCCTCTGGTTTTACCTTGAGAAATTAGTGACTTAATAACTTTTTCTAAGGATGGATTAGTAGATTTTTTCATATAATTAAGTTAATTATCCAATATTTTTAAGTAAATGACTTATATTTTTTTAGAATTTCTTGGACCTTATCATTATCTCCATTTTTTTTCGCTTCTTTTAATCTTTTTAATAAGGTCTTACGAGCAAGGCTTTTATATTGATTTTTCAAAAGATTAATATTTTCTTGAATTGTTTGTTGTATTTGAGATTCACTTGATTGTAATTGTTCAATTTTATAAAAGATTGGTAATAGTAATTGTTCAAGTGTTGCATACTCTGAATCTGAAATAAATTCTTTACAGTCAACTAAATTTAATTTTTGTGGAGAATTTTGATTGCAATAGTCTCTTAATTTGATAAATAACTCTCTTAATTTAGGTTGAGTAAATAAAGACTGGTCTAATATAAGGATATCATGATTTGTAGGTTTGTAAAGTAGATATGCAATAATTTGTTTTTGTAACTTTATCAAAGGAGTTTCTATTACATATTGTTTAGAGTCAGGAATTGAATGTATTGCACTTAATTTTAGCTGATTATAAATATCTTTTTCAGACATATTTAATAAATCAGCCAATCTTTTAATATAATAATTTTTAGTAATAGGATCAGAAATATCTTGTATCCATAATATTAAACTTTGTAAAGCTTGGTTCTTAGCTGGAGTATCTTCTGCTTCAATTTTAGAGACTATGTAATTAATATAATATTCAATAAAATCTAAAGACTTTTCTACATTCTCTAACCATAAAGCTGGGTTATCTCGTACTAAATCAGCAGTATCCTTACCCCTTTCAATGTGAATAACCTTTACTATACCTCCCTTTTTAGTAATCATTGCTGCTGAGCGAAGACAAGCATTAATACCAGCTTTATCGTTGTCAAAGGCCAATATAAATTGATTGGTATATCTTAATAAAGTCGATATATGATGGTCCGTCAAAGCAGTGCCTGACACTGCAACCACTTCCTTCACACCAGCCTTATGAGACATAATAACATCCATTTGTCCTTCTACTATAATAACTCTATTATTACTTTTAATATCTATTTTAGCCTGAGACAAGCCAAATAATACCTTACTTTTATCAAAGACAATGGTTTGAGGAGAATTTACATATTTACCCATTTTCCCATCATCATACTCTGGTAAAACTCTACCTGTAAACCCCACCACTCTACCTAAGGTGTCTCTAATTGGTATCATAATTCTACCCCTAAATCTATCGTAAATATTATGTTTATCACTACTAATAGCCATCCCTGCAGCTTCAATATCACTATTTGAGTATTTGTGAGACAATTTTTTACTTAAAGTATGATAATTTTGTGGAGCAAGACCAATTTCGAATAAATCTATTAGTTCATTAGTAATGCCTCTAGAGGATAGATATTCTACACCTTTCTGTCCATATGATACATGTTTTAATATAGAATAATATATATTTGTACTATCATTTAGAATATTAAGTAAGGATTTTTTATTATCTATATTGCTATACTCACCTTTAGAATGAGTCTTAAGTGATATCCCAGCCTTTTGAGACAGTATGTTTAAAGCTTCTGGGAAAGTTACTCCCTCAATATCCATAATAAATTGAAATATGTCTCCAGACTTGTCACCACCAAAATCTTTATAAATCTGAAGCTCAGGACTTACTATAAAAGATGGTGTTTTCTCACTACGAAATGGAGATATAGCCTTATAATTAGATCCAGCTGGAATTAAAGTAATATATTCACCTATAATATCTACTATATCTAGTTTTTGCTTAATTAAATCTTTGGCCTCATTATTCATATATAATTCACAACTATAATAAAGGAACTTCCATAAATGTTTATTTGATATGTGAAGATTTAGTTTTTATCAATATTAAAAAAAAGCTAGTTATTAATATGGTTAATAAAGATACTATCTGAGTTAAAGTTAATACATTAATATTTAATAATCCATATTGCAAATCTTTAGTCTGCCAAAAATCAGTTATAAAATGAATTAAAGATATCCCTATTATAAAAACCCCTGTCATATAGCCTGATTTTCTAAAAAAATAAGATTTATTATATAATATGGATATAATAGTAAACAAAATTAAATACCCTAAGGCGACATATAACGACCATGGATGTACATAATTATCACCTACCATAATGATCCATGGATATGACATTGTTGACACTGCACCTTTATTAACAGTAATAAAAAAAATACCAATATATCCAAACATCATTCCAATCGAAGATATAGGTAAAAAGGTGTCAGAGAATCTTAACCATGACATTCCAGATCGCTTAATAACATCAAAGCCTTGTAAATATAACCAACCTGACACTAAAGCTCCTAAATATCCACCGACAATATTTAATTTGCCTTCATAAAAAATTTCTCCCCAACTAAATACATTCACCCAATCTAAATCTGTTTGAATAATAGACAGGTAAACCATCCTAGCACCAATTATAGAGGATATAGCGACAATACTCACAAAGTTAAAAATATCTTTCGTAGGCACACCTTTTCTAGTCGCTTTCTCTAAAGATAAAATTAAAATAAGACTATATGAAAATAAAAATGATATACCCCAAATTGGTAAATTAAGGTTATATGCACTAAAGAACTCTAAATTGAGCATACTAAAATTTATATTTTAAGGTATTTTTATACTGGAAAAACTTGATTTCCATCCTCATCATACAGATAAACTGCAGCAGTAGGACATGATTGAGCGGCTAGAAGAAGAGTATCATCGTCTACATTACTCACATCAAGAGCTTTAATATCTGTTCTTTCTGAAGTAGTTTCTCCTCCCTTTAATTTGAGCACTGCTTTTGCCTCTTCATCTATTTCGAATACGTCAGGATACACTGCTACACAACTAGCAGCTCCTATACATTGATCCCTGTCTATCGCCAAAGTTTTAATCGCCATATTTATTTACTTAAATGATAATTATTATCTGGACTGTCTTTATTATAATATATATTTTTAATTTTGTCACCACATACTTCTCGAAGTTTATTTTCTACAACTACTCCAAAGGTAATAGATGACATTGGGCAACCCGAACATGCTCCCAATAAATTAAGAGTAAGGTTACCATCAATAAATTCTAGTATTTCTACTCCCCCTCCATCAGACTCCAACATAGGGCTAATTTCTTCTAAAATATTTTGTATTTGAGTATATACATCCATAATTAGATGTAAAAGTAATATTAAAGGCTGATATCTGTTATCTCTACTTCAGTATATGGTTGTCTATGTCCATTTTTCACACTATATCTAGTCTTATTCTTATATTTAAAGACTATTTGTTTCTTACCTCTCCCTTGAGACAAAACTTTAGCTACAACTTTAGCTTTTTCAACTTTAGGAGTTCCAACAGAAATATCTGATTTATTTTCTAACAATAAAATATCATCAAATATAATTTCTTCTCCTTCTTTCTTATCTAACTTTTCAATCTTTAAAACAGTTCCTTTTTCAACTGAATATTGTTTTCCACCAGTACGAATAATTGCAAACATACAAATTAATTATCTAACATTAAAACTAATTATATAATATTTTAGTCCTGTTGTCAATATTTATTTGCCTAAACCAATTAAAAATGCTTATAAATTTTATCTATTTCTAGACTAACTTCGTCATCTGAAAGAGATTTATCCCGATCTCTAAATTCAAGATGGAAGGTATAATTGATAAAATCTCCATTTTGAAACTTATCTCTAAAACCAATATAATAACAATTTGAAGATACTAAAGTCTTAATTTTATCATAAACTTCTTGAGCCGAACTAGAATGTGGGACTATCAATGTAATATCTCTTTTTACAGCTGGGTATTTGGGAACTTGACTATAACGTTCTGAAATTGGAGATAGTATATTCGCCAAAACTGATAGATCTATTTCTATTACTCCAGATACATCTACCCAACCTACGGATTGTTCAGCATAATTAATAATAGTATTATTTTCTATAATCTGAGTTGTGAATTTAGTATAATCAAATCCAAGTTGAGTAATGACTCTAATGAAATCAATATAAGTTTGATTAACATTTGTATTGATATCTGTATCTTTATGATAATAACTTAAACTTAGATGTAAATGTTGTTCCGCAGTAAAAACATTACTAATTTCAAATAATCTTAATGTATTGAGATATCTAGAGTTTTTATCTATGGTTTTTGACATAGAATCTATTAAATTTTGTCTAAGATATGGCTTAGACTCATCAACTGGATTTAATAATTGTAGTGTACCCTCTTCACTATATGGGTAGGTCATCACTTCATTATATCCAATTTTAGATAGTTCTTCAGATATTTCGCGTTTAAACTTAAAAGCAAAATCAGAATTTACTTTTATCATAGCAATATCTAATTTAGCAGGAATATTATCATAACCATACACACGAGCGATTTCCTCAATATATTCTTCTGGGGTATTTAAATCTAAGCGCCAATACGGAGATTTAAGACTATATTTTTGAGAACCAAAAAATTTATGAGATTCTATATGTAATGATTTCAAGATTTGATTAATATCCCCATCACTAATATCTGCACCTATATATTTTCTAGCGTAATTATAATCCAAGCTCACAATCTCATGCTCAGTTTTATTACTACCATTATTAATATATCCTAGAGTCTGTAAGCCCGATTTTTCTACTAAATGTATAATTCTCTGAATTGCAATATCAGAAAGCTCAACTGGAATTTGTCTCTCAAATCTTTTGGCTGATTCTGTTAATAGCTTTAATCTTCTGGCTGTTTGGCGAATTCTATTGTGATCAAAGTTAGCACTTTCAATCAAAACACGAGTTGTACCATCTCCTACTGCTGTAGAAGAACCTCCTATTATACCAGCTAAGGCTATTATACCTTCTGAGTCACAAATAACAATATCTCCTTCGTCTAGCAATATTTCAACTTCATCTAAGCTTGTGAATATTTCTCCTTTTTTAGCTTCTCTTACTATAATTAAATCTCCTTTAACTTTTTCAGCGTCAAAAACATGTACTGGCTGTCCTGTTTCTAATAGAATATAATTCCCTAAATCAACAGCTGGATGATGAGTTTTTTGATTCAAAATAGCTAAGGTTTGATGAATACTTGAATCTAATTTAAATATATCGGTCTGTACATATAAATCAACTCTATAACTTCCTTTACTTAAAATATTAGAATCAAATTTATACTTACTGAGTCCTGAGAGTTCTAAGACTGAGTAATAATTACATAAATTAGTTTGAATCTTAATATGTTTTTTTAATTTTTGTTTAACTGGAATTGGGGATAATTCTAATGGTTGAATTGAATTATTGGTAATTAAGGCTACTTCTCGTGCTACTCCATAGAATGAAGATGAATCACTAGCTCTAGTTCCTAGGCCTTTATTATCTATATCGATAATCGCCTCATTAAGACCCAATACATCAGCCACTGGGATACCGACTCCTGCAATATTTGGTAAAACCAAAATACCATCTGATTTTTCCTGTAAACCCAACTCCTGAGCAGAGCAAATCATACCAAAAGAATCTTGACCTCTTAAATTGACTGCTTGAATATTAAGACCATTGGGTAAGGTAGAACCTATCTTAGCTACAGCTACTTTCTGCCCTAATTCAATATTCTTAGCACCACATACAATATTTAAAACTTCATTATTATCTACCAAAACCTCAGCAACATTCAGCTTATCTGCATTAGGATGTGGGGTCACCTTTTGGATATGCCCGACTACTATATTCTGCAATGATTCAGCGGGATTATAGACTGAATCTACTTCATAACTTTTTAATGT
>CAZYEN010000019.1:0-6221 GCA_964646465.1 uncultured Candidatus Saccharibacteria bacterium
ATATAAACAAAGCAACATTCATAAACATTGCACTTTTGGTAAAAATAAAAAGGCGTTAGCCAAAGATTAGATAAGGATATCTATTTTCTGGTAAACTCGAAATATACAAAGAGTTTATCAGAAATAGAGCAAAATAAAGTACTCTTACCCCCCTTTACACTAACAGAGTTAAGAAGGAGAAGGAAGGGTATTTTATTTTTATTTAAAATTTTGACAAATTTATAGTATAATAATATACATGAAAATAATACATAAATATAAAAGATTTACTCTATTAGAGATACTTTTAACTATAACCCTAATCGACAACTAGGGCAAGGTCAAGACTTATATGGGCAAAAAGATATCACAGAAATAAAACAAGCATTACATTTATATGCTACTAGAAACTCTGGAAACTATCCTGACGGTATAGAACTAGGAACATATAAAGAAATTTGTGGTGATGTGCCTATTATCAATTGTGTGGATTTGAGTGTTTTGTCCCTAACATATCTAAGCAGCATCCCAAAAGACCCTAATGGAAATAGTTATTTAGTAGGTATAAACTCTAATAATAATACTGTTAGTCTATGGGCGCAAGAGGCAGAGCAAAGAGAGGTTGCTATTATATACTATATCTCGGCAGTGGAAGCTGCTGATGGGCAATCATTAGAGCCTAAAGTAAAGATTGCAATAACTAACTTTATAATAGAGTGTAAATCTGACGGTATATGGTCTTCAATAAAATCATCCTCTATATTAGCTGGAGCCAGAACTATATATGGAGCTTTAGTTCCTTTGATAGGAATTGCGCCCACTCAACAAGGGTGGGGGAATGGCTGGATATATAATAGAAAAACAGGTCTTCATGCTACTAATGAGAGTAATAGTTATGTTTTTATTAATAGACTTAATAGTTCGGATCCTCAAAATAATAACCACAACGCCTTATATGTCTCTTCTCATTCAAGTGGAGTTGTATTTGGTACCTTTCATATAAACTTTCCAAGAAACACAATAAGTGCCGCGGCTACTAGGAATAGAACTGTATCGCCTTACCTAAATAATGCTGTAATTTGTTTTATAGGGCATTCAAGAAACAATTCAGATGTTTTTGAATATAGAAATAATCAAACCAGCACCACTGTTAATAGTGTGTACGGGACTCCACCTGAGACCAATTTTTTATTATTTAGAGATGGTCCAACAGATGGGGGTGCAATGAATAAATCCACAGTGTCTTTTTATAGTGTTGGAGAATCCTTGGATTTGACTAAGCTTGACAGTAGAGTAACTAAACTCGTGATGGATTTTGACAACTCTATTCAGTAAAATAGTTGTCTCTATATTTAATTCAACAGAAATTTTAAAATATAACTAATACATTTATAAATTTAATATGAAAATAATATTTGTTATGACAGCATATAAATATTAAATTCAGATAAATATGAGATAAATAAATACTATCTTATATTCTATTGACAATTATACTAATATACAGTATAATTACATCTATATTATGTAGATAGAGTTGTATAATTTATGCTCGAAAGTCAAGATTTGAACTCCAAAAACCTTTTAATTCAAGAAGGTATAGTCAGCGAGGTCTTGCCAAACACAACCTTTCGTGTTATATTAGATAATAATTCAGAAGTTTTAGCTCATCTTTCTGGTAAAATGCGTATGCATTATATAAAAGTTTTGCCAGGAGATAAGGTTACGGTTGAGTTAAGTGCTTACAATTTGACACAAGGTAGAATTACTAGGAGAAATTAAGATACTATATGAAAGTTCAAGCTTCAGTTAAGAAAAGATGTATTAAGTGTAAGGTTATTAAACGAAAGCGAGTCATTCGTGTTATTTGTGAAGCTAATCCGCGTCACAAGCAAAGACAAGGATAATATAAGATATATTAAATTATGGTAAGAATTGCAGGAGTTGTCATCCCAGATTATAAGAATGTTGAAATAGCTTTGACTTACATTTATGGTGTTGGTCTTACTCGTTCTAAAAAAGTGCTATCTATTACAGGAATTGATCCTTATAAAAAAGCTAAGGAGTTAGATGAAAAAGAGATAGCTTTATTAAAAGAGTGTATTGAGAAAAACTATAAAATTGAAGGTGATCTCAGAAGAGAAGTTGCCAATAATATAAAGAGACTAAAAGACATTAATTCATATAGAGGAAGTCGCCATGCTAAAAAGCTACCTATAAAGGGTAGAACTAAAACTAACTCTAGAACTATTAGGGGTAATGTAGTTCGTACAATGGGAAGCGGACGACGTAAAGTTGAGAAGACATAATCATTAAGGAAATTTTTATATGGGAAAGAAGCGTGTAGCACAAAAGGGAGATTCAGTATCTTCATTAAAAATGGGAGTAAAAGAGACTTCTTCAAAAAAGAAGGTCTCTAGAGGAACTGCTTATATTGTTTCAACCTACAATAATACTATGGTTTCTCTGGCTGATCTATCTGGTAATATTCTCGCTTGGTCATCTTCTGGAGCCCTTGGATTTAAAGGAGCTAAAAAGGCTACTCCTTATGCAGCTACTATGGTAGCTAAAACTGTTGTAGAAAAAGTTAAAAAAACCGGGCTACAAGATATAAAAGTTATTATTAAAGGTGTTGGACCGGGAAGAGAAGCCTCTATTCGCGGTTTGGCAGGAGCAGGGCTTAATATCATGTCTATTAAAGATTTGACTCCTGTCCCACATAATGGAATCAGACCTCGCAAACCAAGAAGAGTATAATAGATTTATAAGAGTATATGTATAGTCGTAAGAAAGTTAAAATTTGTAGAAAATTTGGAGAGAGAATTTTTCCAGAAGTTAAAATTACTGATGAGAGATTAGCTAAAGCCCCTGGTGTGCATGGAGCAAAGCGACGCCGCTCTGCCTCTGAGTTTGGTAAACAGTTGCAGGAAAAGCAAAAAGTAAAATATGTATATGGACTTCGTGAAAAACAATTCCGTAGATTTTATGAAAAAGCTCTGTCTGATGCTGAGCCAACACCAACCGCCTTACTGAGAATTCTAGAAACAAGACTAGATAATGTAGTATATAGAGCTAGTATGGCATATACTAGAGAACAAGCCAGGCAAATGATTTCTCATGGTCATATTTTAGTTAATGGTAAAAAAGTTACTATACCTAGCTTTATGGTTAAGCCAGGAGATATAATTACATATTCAGCTACTAAATCTAAACTGGTTGCTGAATATAGAGATAAGTTAAAAGACTCAGAACTCCCATCTTGGCTTACCTTAAACAAGAAAAGCCAAACCGTCGAAGTAGCTCATACACCTGGAGTAGATGAATTGAGTCAAAATTTCAACATTGCTCTAGTGATTCAGTATTATTCCCGATAATAATAATCAAATACTCTTATGTCTAATTATATAATTCTTCCCAAAGCACCTGTACTAGTACAAGAAATTAGTCCTTACCAAGCTATATATGCTATTGAGCCTCTTAATCCTGGATATGGAGTTACTATTGCTAACTCTTTAAGACGAGTTATGTTATCTTCATTAGAAGGAGTTGCGGTTACAAGATATAGTATTAAAGGAGTAAGTCATGAATTTACCACTATACCTAATGTTTTAGAAGATATTCTGGATATTACGCTTAATATTAAGGCTCTAAGATTTGATGCTATTATAGATTCTCCAACTTTATTAAGCTTAAAAGCACAAGGATCTAAAGTTGTTACAGGAGCAGATTTGAAATTACCTGGAGGTGTATCTGTAGTTAATCCTGAGACCCCTATTCTTACTTTGACTAGTAAAGATGCTAAAATTGAAATGGAATTGATTATTGAAAAAGGATTCGGGTTTAGAAAAGATATAGAGCAAAATCTACAAGGAGAAGTTGGAATTATTGCTGTAGATTCAATTTTTACTCCAGTGACTAGAGTTTCTTATGATGTAGAAGATACTAGAGTAGGAGATAAAACCAACTATAATAGAGTAGTTTTTAATATTAAAACTGATGGAACAATTACACCATTAGAAGTAATTCAAAAGTCGGCTAGTATTTTGGTAGAGCAGTTTAACTCCTTAACTATTGATGGTGCTCAAGTAGCAGAAGTAAAAGAAGAGAAAATAACTCTAGATATTGAGACCTCAAGTATTAAAATTTCAACTCTAGACTTGTCTCAGAGAACTATTAAGGCTTTAGAAAGCTCAGGAATCAAGAATATTGCTCAATTAGCACAGTTTACTCAAGAAGACCTATTGGCTATAAAGGGTGTCTCAACTAGTGCTGTAAAAAAATTAGCAGACCAAATAGCAAAATATGACATTACTCTTGCATAAATAGTAAAAATAGGTTACAATGCAAAACATTAACAGGATCACACGATTATGAATAAGGGAAATAAGTTACATAAGATTGGAAGAAATAGAGAGCAAAGAAAAGCACTTTTGAGGAGTCTTTCTAATGATTTAATTACTCGTGGTTCTATTACCACTACAGAAGCTAAAGCCAAAGCCTTAAAATCTTTTGTAGAAAGAATGGTTACTCATGCTAAGAAGGGTTCTTTATCTTCTAGAAGATATGTGCTTAGATTTTTGACTCAAGGAGCCACTCATAAATTATTTGATGAAATTGCACCTAACTATGTAGATAGAGTAGGTGGATATACTAGAATTATTAAGGCTCCAGTTAGAACAAGTGATGTTAGTAAAATGGCTATAATTGAATTAGTTAAGTAATATAATATGCAGAGAGAAATTATTACCATTGATGCAGATAATAAAAGATTAGGAACCCTTGCTACTGAGGTGGCTACCCTTTTAATGGGTAAAAATATAGCTAACTTTGAATATCATGTAGATGGTGGTGCCAAAGTTATTGTTTATAATACTAACAAAATATCTATTCATCCTAATAAACTAGGATCTAAAACATATTATAGACATACAGGTTATCCAGGAGGAATTAAGTCAATAACTGCAGATAAGCAAATGGCCAAAGACTCAACTGAGGTTTTGAGAAAAGCTGTATATGGTATGCTTCCAAAAAATCGATTAAGAGCTAAAATGTTAGCTAGATTGGTATTACATAAGAATGATATAACTAAATAATTTATGGCCACAACTACTACAACCAAATCAAGTTATTATTACGAAGGAGTAGGGCGAAGAAAAGCCGCTACTGCTAGGGTAAGGGTAACTTTATCTCGTAAAAAAGAGCATAGTATTATAGTAAATGATAAATCTTTAAAAGAATATTTTGATTTAACCGATCATCAGAATAATGTAGTTAAGCCTTTATCTGCTTTAGGAATAGAGAATTTTGATATTACTGTAAAAGTAACTGGAGGTGGTGTGACTGGTCAAGCTGATGCTATACAACTAGGTTTGTCTAGAGCTTTAGTAAAATATGATGAAACTTTAAAAAAACAACTTAAAGATAATAATTATTTAACTCGTGATCCTAGAGTTAAGGAAAGAAAGAAGCCAGGACTTAAAAAAGCAAGAAAGTCTCCACAGTGGGCAAAAAGATAAATTACACTACATAGAAGAGGGGATATTACCCTCTTTTTTGTTTGCAAATGGTATTAATTGTGACTGATGCTTTATGAATTATTAAATATGAATAGTTCGCTTTAAATTTAATTTCCCTCTTTAGGGGTGGAATAAATAATGATAAATTTCGTAGAGTCGGTGACCTTCGCCGATATTATTTCTCTACTTAATTATTGAAGTTAATTAAGGGAGTTCTAATAGGAAACTGAAAATATTGTACTTCATTTTCTGGATTACTAATAAGAGTTCTAGTATCATTATTAATTCTAATAGAAATAAAGCTTTTAGTATCTTCTAGTAAAGTGTAGCTATTGATATTACCTCTTGTATCAGATTCCACTACTTTTAAGGTATTATTCTCAAGGAACATTATATATTCGGAGTTGGGCTCCCAGAATTCAGCTTTTGTAAGTATGTCTTTAGAAGTGTATAAAGTATCAAAATCACCCTCAATTCTAGATTTATAACCTTCAATCGTATCAAGATATAGTATAGAAATCGTATTTTCACCCTTTAGGAGAACTTTTTTTGAATCTAGGCTAAATTGTATATCTTTTATCTCAAGGTCTGAGATTTTATTAAATTCTTGGGTTTTATCTCCCAAAGATTTAAGCCAAGCTTGTTGCTTGTCATCTAGGATTATAATATGTCCCTGATTTGGACTTACAAAAACCCTACTTACATTTATATCTGGAAGATTGATGG
>CAZYEN010000020.1:0-5384 GCA_964646465.1 uncultured Candidatus Saccharibacteria bacterium
TATATTATCACCAGTACCCAAAGCAATTCCTGACTGTATAAAATTACCAAATTGATCTATTTTAGTTAGTCTAGGTACAATCTGTTGAAGTTCTTGCCAAGTAGCTGGAGGATTGGTTATACCAGCATCATTAAAGGCATCTTTATTATAAAATAATGCTAAAGTGTCTGTATATAAAGGAAAACCATACACTTTATCTTCAAATACAAAATCTTCATAAACTAAATCTACAAATCTATCTTTATATTCTTTCAATGTCATTATCTCCTCTGGCATTGGTGCCAATTTATTTTTATGCTTACTATACCAAGTATGATGCATAGCAAATATATCAGGCCCTCTATTTTCAGCTAATGCATTTACTAACTCAGTCTCATATTCTTGAGGTGTTAATTTACGATAGTCTATCTTTATATTACTATATTGTTTCCTAAATTCTGAGATATAACTATTCATTAATTCACTTTCATCCCACAATCCCCATACTACTAGATCTGCATTTTCTAATTTCACACCTCTTCCTCTAGGATTAAATCCTAAAGCATTAGCTAACATTAATACAATCATAGCTGTCATTAATACACCAGCTACTATGATAACTTTTTTATTTTTAATAAAAGAATCTAATGAATTGTTTTTAGCCATGATTATAATTTATTAAAGATATATCCATAATGGTATTTTCCTGCTTTAATTTTATAATCTATTGAGAAGCCATTATTCTGAACTAAAGATACTATTTCTCTTTCTGGTAAGCGTAAATTTTTAGCTGGGCCAATAGGACTTGTCATATCCCATTCAATCATAGCTAATTTAGCATTAGATTTAAGAACTCTATGTGCTTCTTGAATTAATTTCTTTTTATTACTAACTTGAAACATAATATTATGAATCATTACTAAATCTAGTGATTCTTTTTGTAACTTAGAACCTGAATCACATTCTAAATTAGCTAAAATCAACTCTATATTAGTTATAGATTTTATCTTAGACCTACTCCTCAATGATTGATGCGCTGATTCTAATACATCAATAGCATAGACTCTACCTTGGTTTGAAAGTAACTCAGCTATTGCAATAGCAAAGTCTCCAGCTCCACTACCAAAATCTGCAACCTGACTATTAGATTCAATGTTAAATTGATTTACTATTTCTTGTGGTGATAAAAATCTATTAGTTTGATCTAGCATAATTTATTTTAATTTTGAACTTGATTTAAGTATAAAAGATTTTATCGAAATAGTCAAATAAGTTTTTTATTCTTCACCTTCAACCTCATCTTCTGTGGTCACTGCAATAGATGCAATGGTATCATCTTTGGTTAGTCTCATAATTTTCACTCCTTGGGTATCTCTGGATAAAGTAGGGATATCTTTTTGAATATTCAGCTTTATTATATTACCACCTAGAGATATAGCTATTAGCTCTTTACTATCTGCTGTAACAACTTGTGCCCCAATAACTGTGCCTGTTTTAGTGGTAACTTTAGAGACTTTAACCCCACTACCTCCTCTTTTTTGTACCTTATAGTGACTTAATTTACTCTTTTTACCGTAACCATAAGATGTAGCAATAACTAACCAGCCTTGTTCATCCCCTGATCGGATAGTTTGCATAGATAAAACTGTATCATCTGATTTAAGAGTTATAGCTTTAACTCCAGCTGCTGTTCTTCCCATTGGTCTTAACTCTTCTTGAGGAAATCTAATCGCCTTACCTTGGCTTGTGAATAAAATGATATCATCATCCGGACAAGTAATAGTAGCTTGAATTAAAGTATCATTGTCTTTCAAATTAATTGCTATGATTCCACCTTTTCTGACATTAGCATAGACTGACATTACACTTTTTTTGATAATTCCTAATTTAGTGACAATAGAGATGAAACTATTTGAAGAATCTTCCATTGGCAAAATAGATTGAATTTGTTCCTGCTTAGATAATTCTAAGAAATTAACAATGGATTGACCTTTAGCTATTCTAGATCCTTGAGGAATCTCATATGCTTTTAATTTCAAAACTCTACCATTATTAGTGAAGAATAATAACTTAGCATGCGTAGTGGTGTGTAGAAAAATTGATACAGAATCATCTTCTCTAGTCTTAACCCCAGATATTCCTACTCCGCCACGCCTTTGAGAACGATATTCTTTCGGGTCTACTCGTTTAATATAACCATCTTTAGTCAAAATTATAATAGTATCTTCATTTGGGATAAAATCTGTCTCTTTGAAATCTCCTAAATCTTCTTTGAATACTCTTGTTTTTCTATCGTCACCATATTGATCAGAGACTTCTTGTAAATCATTCTTAATAATTGCAAAGATTCTTTCCTCAGAGGCTAATATTGATTCTAATTCTTGAATTAATATTACCAACTCAGCTAATTCATCTAAAATTTTCTGTCGTTCCAATCCAGCCAAAGTCTGGAGTCGCATATCTAGAATTGCTTGAGCTTGTAATTGACTAAATTCAAATCTTTTAATCAAATTTAATTTGGCAATTTCTTTACTCTCAGAGCCACGAATAATACTAATAACCTCGTCTATAAAATCTAAAGCTTTTTTGAGTCCTTCTAAAATATGAGCTCGATCTTTGGCTTGTTGTAACTCAAATTCAGTTTTCCTGATTACCACCTCTTTACGATGTCTAATATAATACTGTAAAGCCTGCTTTAGAGATAGTGTTTTTGGTTCTATCCCATCACAAAGAGCCAACATGTTAACATGATAAGTCTTTTGCAAATCAGTCAGTTTATATAGTTTGTTCAATACCTTTTGTGGATAAGCATCAGATTTTAACTCAATTACTATTCTAACTTTTTTAGATGACTCATCTCTAATATCCTTAATCCCATCTAATTTTTTATCGCGAACTAAATTAGCCATTTTCTCAATCAGAGTAGCTTTATTAGTTTGATAAGTCATCTCTGAAACAATAATATCAAAAGCATTACCCTTCTTACCCCTCTCTACAATCTCAGCCTTAGCTCTAGTGACTAATGGACCTCTCCCTGTAGCATAAACCTGTCTAATATTATCTATATTATATAATTCTCCACCAGTTGGAAAATCAGGACCTTTCACAAACTTCAACAATTCCTCAATAGTAATATCTGGATTTTCAATCAAAGCAATAGTTGCTCCCACTACTTCTTTCAAGTTATGTGGCGGGATATTAGTTGCCATACCAACAGCAATTCCTGTTCCTCCATTTATCAATAAATTTGGCACCCTAGCTGGAAGCACACTCGGCTCATTGCGACTACCATCGTAGTTGGGAGTAAAGTTAACAGTATTTTTATCTATATCTAATAACATTTCCCGAGTTATCTTGGCCATCTTTGCCTCAGTATACCTCATCGCAGCTGCTGAATCACCATCCATAGATCCAAAGTTTCCCTGCCCATTTACTAAAGTATATCTCAAAGAAAAGTATTGGGCCATTCTAACTAAAGAATCATACACAGCCGTATCTCCATGAGGATGATATTTACCAAGTACATCTCCAACTATTTTGGCAGACTTGCTAAACTTTGCCTCCGGCCTAAGACCAAGCTCATGCATGGCGTATAAAATTCTTCTGTGAACTGGTTTTAAACCATCTCTGACATCAGGTAAAGCTCTATCTATAATCACACTCATTGAGTAGTCAATATAGGCATTCTCCATCTCAGAAACAATATCAGTAAATTCTATATTACCCATATTTTCAATCTTTTGGATATTGGTGTCTTCTGTTGCCATAATTTTAACTATTTAATCTGTGGTTCTAATGCCTTGATCTCAACTGAGTCAAAAGGTAAATCTGCTTTTTTGGAACTAAATTCAGATTGAGGTTCTGTTTTTACCCCATATTCACTGCTCAAAGCTTGAAGCTGTGACTCATTTTCATACACTGGAATTACAATTCTAGGCTCAACAGCATTAATCAACTGAATTGACTTTTCTGAACCAAAAGAACCATTCATAGACATCAAGAGAATATCTGGACTACCCAAAAACTCTAAATCTTTAGAGTCTAATCCTTGAGCAACACCCAATATAATAACTAATAATATACCTTCTGCAGATAATGACACTAAATTGATAGGATGAGTCATAGATTCTTGTTGAATAGATTTAACCCTGACAGTCACACCCTGATAAGAATATTCTCCTGCTCCACTAATGTGATAGCCCTTAGAATTATCAAAAGCTAATTTGTTAGTAGATATAGTTAAATCATTGTCTTTAATCGCAATAATTGGTTTAGAACCCTCTTCCGTCACAGGATTAATAACTATTCTGTAATCTTTACCTTTAACCGTAAGAGTAATATTATTTTGCCATTGTATCTGCATATTGAATTATTTATTCTGAGTAATAGTATCGTGTAGTAATTGCTTAGCAATTTGAGGGTTTGCACTACCTTTTGAATATCTCATAACCTGCCCTACTAAGAATTGTATCACATTCTCATTACCACCTCTGTAATCTGAGACAACTTTTTCCTGCTCCAAGATAACTTGATCGATAATTTGTTGCAAAGCATCAGTGTCATTAACCTGCTTTAGACCTTGAGATTCTACAATATCACTAGGATCTGAGCCGGTCTCTAACATTTGCAATAACAAAGTCTGAGCTCCAGTGGAAGATACCTCTCCACTAAAGACAATCTTTATAAACTCAGCATAGTTCTCAGCAGTAATTGGGGAACTCTTGAAATTAAAGCCCTTATAGGCATAATGCTTAATAAGCTCAGTCAAAAGATAATTAGCAGATAATTTAATAAGCTTAGAGTGTTCAGACTCAACTAATTGCTTATCTTCAGATTTAATCCAAGCTTCTAATTCGGAGACAACTTGTTCAAAATAATCAGCCAAAGCCTTATTTTTAACTAAAATCTCAATTTGCTGAGTTTGTAAATTATATTGAGTAGTAAATCGCTGTCTTTTCGCAATCGGAAGCTCAGCTTTAATAGACGCAGCATCAGCTACAATTGCAGCAGTCTCAAAAGGAGGAATATCCGGCTCTACAAAATACCTATAATCATTAGCATTTTCTTTCTTCCTTTGGCTAAAAGTGATAGCCTTAACATCATCCCAACCTCTAGTCTCTTGAGCCACTTCACCGCCTTGATTCAAAACCTCAGCTTGTCTAGTCATTTCATAAACAATCGCCTGTTCCACAACACGAAATGAGTTCAAGTTCTTAATCTCAACCTTAGTCCCAAAAGTATCCGTCCCCTTCTCCCGAAGAGAAATATTAACCTCACATCGCATCTGACCCTTATCCATATCCCCATCCGAGATATCCAAATATCTCAAAATTAACTGCAATTCCTCACAAAAAACCTTAGCCTCCTCAGCAGTACGAATATCCGGCTCAGTCACCAACTCCATC
>CAZYEN010000021.1:0-5949 GCA_964646465.1 uncultured Candidatus Saccharibacteria bacterium
TACTATTAACTATAACCTTAATAGGTATATTAGGGAGTATAGTATTGATAGCTATCAATCCTAATTATCAATTAAGTCAGAGTAGAGATCTTAATAGACAAAAAGATATTACAGAAATACAACAAGCATCTGAATTATATGCTGTTAGAAACTCTGGAGACTATCCAGAGGGGATCCCCGTTGGTAGTTATAAAGATATATGTCCAGAAGGAGAAGTTACAGAAGAATGTGTAGATCTTAGTGTATTAGTTCCAACTTATTTGTCATCAATCCCTACAGATCCAACAGGAGGAACATATAAAATAGGTATAAATATAACCAACAACACAATTAGTGTATTAGCGGATAATTCAGAACAAAGAGAAATAGGACTTAATACATTTCCTATATTAACCGCAGGAGCTAAAGATCCTAGCTTTGATACAGGTGTTCCGGTGGGGTTTGAGGGTGAGGTCTACCACATATCTATCCAATCAGATGGAAAGATCCTAGTGGGAGGAGTATTTGAAACCTACCAAGGAATGGCATCCAACAGAATAATTCGTCTAAATAGTGATGGAAGTAGAGACGTTAGCTTTAATATGGGTACAGGGTTTGGTGGTATTGTCAACACAATATCCGTGCAAAGTGATGGCAAGATATTAGTAGGAGGAGAATTTACCAGCTACCAAGGAATGGCATCCAACAGAATAATTCGTCTAAATAGTGATGGAAGTAGAGATAATAGTTTTAATATAGGTGATGGCTTTAATCAATTAGTCAACACCCTAGCTGTACAGATTGACGGTAAGATCCTAGTAGGAGGAGAATTTACTAGCTACCAAGGAACGTCAGCCAATAATATAATCCGGCTAAATAGTGATGGAAGTAGAGATGTTAGCTTTAATATGGGTGCAGGGTTTGGTGGTATTGTCAACACAATATCCGTGCAAAGTGATGGCAAGATATTAGTAGGAGGGGGATTTACGAGTTACCAAGGGACCACAGCTAATAGAATAATTCGTCTAAATAGTGATGGAAGTAGAGATAATAGCTTTAATATAGGTAATGGCTTTAATCAAGTAGTCAACACCTTGGTCGTCCAGAGCGATGGCAAGATATTAGCTGGAGGCTCTTTTAACAGCTATAAAGACCAACCAGCTGGGTACCTGATAAGATTAGGGAATTAAGTATAATCAACTTTTTTCTTATTTCCTAATATTACAAAAATATTAAATTTTTAAACAAATTTTTTAAAATAGAAAATATGATATAATATATATTATACAGTTAATAAATCTATATTCTATATGTCAATCAAAGTAGATCAAACAGCAATTCAAGAATGGCTTAAGAGGGGAGTTACTAATTATCTAGAAGCAAAACATCTAGAACAGCAATTGATGTCGGGTAGGCAATTAAGGGTAAAGTTTGGAATTGACCCTACTAGTGATAAAATTCATCTTGGTAGAGCCGTACCTTTTTGGAAACTAAGAGAATTACAAGATTGGGGACATAAAATTGTACTAATCATTGGAGATTTTACAGCTAGAATTGGGGACGCCTCCGATAAGGACTCTGAGAGACCTATGCTGAGTAAAGAGCAAATACAACTTAATCTTACTAATTATATTGAACAGATATCTAAAATTTTAGATATCTCCAAGTTGGAAATTAGATATAATTCTGAATGGTTGAGTAATTTGTCTTTTGATACATTAACTGAAATTGCTAATGTCTTTTCAGTTAACGAAATGTTAGACAGAGATAATTTCAGCCAACGACATAATAGTAATACTAGAATAAGTTTGCGGGAGTTCTTATACCCATTAATACAAGGTTATGACTCTGTGGTGGTAAAATCAGATTTAGAATTAGGAGGAAATGATCAATATTTCAATCTAATTGCTGGTAGAAAGGTTCAAAAACACTATAATCAAGAGCCGCAGGACATTGTAACATGTGAGTTACTTTTAGGGATTGATGGAAGAAAAATGAGTTCATCTTGGGGAAACGGTATTTATATTACAGATACCCCTAATGAAATGTTTACTAAGGTAATGGCTGTTAAAGATGAGTTCATCATAGATTACTTTAGATTAGCTACTGACCTATCGAACTCACAAATTGAGGAATATAAGCAGAGACTCGCTAATGGATATAATCCTCGTGATATTAAGCTTGATTTAGCCATGTCTATAGTCGGTAGATACTATGGATTAGAGGAGGCAAATAAAGCTAAAGAGTATTTTGAACAATTATTTACGAAGCAAGAGATTCCTGCTGATGTGACAACTATACAGGCAATAAAAATAGAAGATAGGCGACTTTTTGCAGTATTAGCTCAAGTTTTTGATATGTCTAACTCAGAGTCTAAAAGAACTATTCAGGAAGGTGGAGTTAAGTTGAATCAAGAAATCATTACCGACGCTTTTTATGAATTAAGTTTTGAGAAAAATCAAGAATATATATTACAAAAAGGTAAGAAAAATATTATTAAAATTATATCTTAGAAGCTTTTATATACAATATTTTGATATCTTGTTATTATTTGACATTAACTCAAAAGCAAGATATAATATTACACATATGATATTGGTAAATTTATAGTAGATCTGCTTTTTGGAATAAAGAGTAGATCTATTTTATTTCATATGGTATTATGATAATAACATTAAGAATATTAATATGTTGAATGCTAAACAATTTACCTTTGCCATCACCCAAATTGCAGAGGAGAAAAATATCCCAGAAGATAAAATTATAGAAGTCATTGAAACTGCTATCGCAGCTGCTTATAAAAAAGACTATGGGGAAAAAAGTCAGATTATTAAGTCTAAATTAAATAAAGATACAGGAATTTTCTCTATCTTCAGACATAAGACTGTGGTTAATGTGGACGAAGAAGGTTATATTGTGTTGAGCGCAGATCAAAGTGTTGACGATTTTGGTCCTACTCAAGAAGAGGATGCAGATGGAGTTAGAAAAATAAGATTTAACCCAGATAGGCATATTGCCCTTGCTGATGCTCAATCTATTCAACCAGAAATACAAGAAGGTGAAGAAATTGTAGAGGAGTTAGAACCAAAAGAAGATTTTGGTAGAATTGCAGCTCAAACGGCTAAGCAAGTATTGATGCAAAAAATTCGTGAAATTGAGAGAACTACAGCTTTTGAAGCCTACAAAGACAGGGTGGGAGAAATTATATCAGGCACAATTCAAAGAATAGATAGAGGAATTATATTTGTAGATCTTGGTAAGGGAGTTGGATTGTTATTCCCATCTGAGCAAGTTTATGCTGATAACTATCGTATAGGTAATAGACATAAATTTTTAATTCAAAATGTAGAAATTACGGAAAGAGAACCTAACATTGTTTTGTCTAGAAGAAGTACTGATTTTGTTAAAACATTATTTTCTTTGGAAGTACCAGAGATATTTGCAGGTTCAGTTGAGATATTGTCAATCGCAAGAGATGCGGGAGTTAGAACCAAGCTAGCAGTTAAAGCTAACGGAGAAGGCATCGATCCGGTTGGAGCTTGTGTTGGACAGAGAGGAACTAGAGTTCAATCAATTATTAATGAATTAGGTGGAGAGAAAATTGATATTATAGAATACTCTGATAACTTAGAAGATTATATTAAAGCTGCAATTGCTCCAGCTAAAGTAGAAGGTATTACTATTGATGAGTCTAATAGACAGGCTACTGTTATTGTTCCACAAGATCAATTGTCTTTAGCTATTGGTGGTTCTGGACAAAATGTTAGATTGGCTTCCAGATTAACTGGATATGATATTAATTTAAATCCAGAGTCTAAAAATGTGGTTACTTCAGTTGTTGGAGATGTTGATACTATTCCAGCTCAACAAATCGTAGAAAATACTAAACAAGAAATAGTGACGGAAGAAAATGCTTCTAATTCAGAATCTCAAGGTTAATTATTATTAAATTTAATAAATAAATATATGAATCTATATACTGATGTACCAAGACTAGAGTCTCTACCAGAAGAGTTTAATGTGGTTATTGATATTCCTATGAATTCTACATCAAAATTTGAATATGATGAGAAGGGTGGTTATTTTAAGTTAGATCGTACCTTATATTCTCCTTTAATATATCCATTTGAATATGGTTTTGTGCCACAAACTCATGGGGATGATGGGGATGCCTTAGATGTTATTTTATTATCTACTAGACCTACTTTTTCTGGTTGTGTGGTAAAATCTAGAGTAGTAGGAGTGTTAAAAATGAGTGATGAGGCAGGTATTGACCATAAATTAATTTGTGCTCCCGTAGCTAAATTAGACCCTAGATTATCTCATATACAGAATTTAGAAAATATTGAACTGCATTTAGTTAAAGAAATAGAGTTATTTATGGCTGATTATAAAAAACTAGAACCAGGTAAATATGAATTTGTGAAAATTGAAGGTTTTGGAGATAAAGAAGAAGCCAAAAATATTTTAATACAAGGAGCTAAATCTTATGACAATAAATAAAAAGCATGAAAAAGCTATTTTTATGGTTAAATATAATATTGCTACTGATTGCTAGTGCGGTTGCATATTATATAGTATTTCATACTAATCCTACTGATATGTCAGCCGCTACTGTATGGGCTTTGCTATTATGTATTATAATTATAGTTTGGTCTATCACTACATATTTAGGATATTACATTAGATTATTTTTATCACATAATTTATTTAAAAATAGAGACACTAATTATATCTTAGTTAGATCTGAGAGACAGGGATTGTTATTGGGTATCTTATTGGGTATACAGTTGGCATTACAAGGATTTTTGATTTTTAATATACTTAGTGCTACAATATTAATAATAGCGATACTTTTATTGGAATTTTTCTTTATCGCTCAAGAGAATAAATAATAAATTTTAGAATATGATATCAATTGAAGCAGTCATCAAAGAGTATAAATCAGATATAAAAAATTCTCTGGATATAAATGAGTTAGAGCATAAATACCTCTCTCGCAAGGGTTATATTGCCGAACTATTCAAAACACTTAAAGATGTTATCCCAGAAAAAAAATCAGCATATGGAAAAGAGCTCAATAAGTTAAAACAAGAGATCGAAAAGTATATCAATAAAAATAAAACTCAAGAGACTAAATCTAAAATAGAGATTTATCCAATAAATTCTCTAGATATAAAATCTACTGTAGGTGGATTATCTCCAATTTCAAGATTAATATTCAAAACTCAAGATATATTTGAGAATTTAGGTTTTTCAGTGGCTGTAGGTCCAGAGTTAGAATCTGAAAAATATAATTTTGATTTATTAAATATCCCTGAATCACATCCAGCTCGTGATGTTTGGGATACTATGTGGGTTCAGAATCCGGCAGGAGTTCAGTCATTACTGCGTACTCATACCTCACCTGTACAGATTCATTATATGGAGAATAATAAACCACCAATCAGAATTATCGCTCCTGGTAAAGTTTATCGTTATGAAGCTACTGATTCTACTCATGAGACAGTATTTCATCAGGTGGAAGGACTATTTTTAGATGATAAAGCAAGTATAGCTACCTTTAAGGGAGTTATTAACTATTTTTTCAAAGAATTATTTCAACAAGATATCAAAATTAGATTAAGACCAAGTTATTTCCCTTTTACTGAACCTAGCTTTGAAATAGATATTTGGCTACAAGATAAATGGCTCGAAATTGCTGGAGCAGGGATGGTTAATCGAAAGGTATTGGAAAATGGTGGAATTACAGACCCTAATATTCAAGGATTCGCTTTTGGATTTGGAGTAGAGCGATTAGCAATGATATTATATGGTATTGATGATATTAGGCTTATACACTCTGCAGATATTAGATTTACATCTCAATTAGGTAAAAAACAATTATGAAAATCCCATATTCAATTATTAAAAATTTTGTTCCACAATTAACTCAATCACCCCAAGAGTTGGTGAATTTAATAACATTAA
>CAZYEN010000022.1:0-28673 GCA_964646465.1 uncultured Candidatus Saccharibacteria bacterium
TAAAAATATATTTGTAATTCCCAGTCTAAAATCTAAATCTTCCTATGAATTTACCATAGTAGGCAACCTGGGGGGGGACCAAAAAGAAATTAAAATCATAAAAGCTAAAGTAGGTGAGTCTAGACAAGGTGATTTTACTCTTTATTCTAGTACTCAAAAATCCACTACTTTAGGTTCCCCTTATGTGAGTATTGTTCAGAAAGTTAACACTAATACTGCAATTGCAGGCGATGGTCTAGAGTATAATATTACATTTAAAAATAATACACAAGTTAGAATTGGGGAAGGCTCTTTGAGAGTACAATTAGACAGTAAATTATTAGATTTGAGTAAATTAAATGCTAGGGGAGCGGACTTTGATGCTAGTACAAATACAATTGTATGGAGAGCTAATAGCATACCTCAACTAAAGACTTTTGGTCCAAATGAACAAGGAGAGGTAAGCTTCAATATTCCAGTTAAAAGAAATATTCCTATTGAAAACTTTAAAGATGTAAATTATGTCATTAAAACTAATGTGACTTTTGAAAGTAATGAAGTACCTACCACTTTAGGAGTAAATAAAATTATTCAAGGAAACTCTAGTGAGGTAAAATTAGCTACTCGTCTTATACCTAAAGCCACCATGTCTTATGTTAGTAAAGATAGCTCTATTATAAATACTGGTCCTATTCCACTTAAATTAGCCCAAATCACTACCTTTACTGTCAGTTTAGAAATTCAAAATTTAACAAATGATGTTTCTGGAGTTGCATTTAGAGCTAATTTACCAGAAAATGTAACTTGGACTGGTAAAAAAAATACTACCAACGGAGAATTAACTTATAATGAAAGAACAAAAGAAATTATTTGGAATGTAGATAATATTCCAGCTAATACTGGATTGCTAAGACCTTTGTATAGAGCAGTTTTTCAAATTGGAATAACTCCTGCTATTAATCAAGTAGGACAAATCCCACAATTATTAGGTAAAATCAATTATACAGGTAAAGATGACTTTACAGGAATAGATTTATCAGGTACTCTAGAAGCTCCAGCAGTTAGTGATATTGGTGGTCAGATAAGAGTAGAAGAGTAATTATGTTTGAACTTAAAAATAATGTGCATAGCTTAAGAAAGGGAATTCTGGATACTGGTAATACTAAATTGAACACTCCCTTTTTTATGCCAGTGGCGACCAAGGGCAGTATTAGAGGGATTGGTAATCAGGAGATGAATATTTGCTTTGATACAGATATTATTTTGATGAATACCTATCATATGTATCTAAAACCAGGATATGAGTTAGTTCATAAATTGGGAGGTCTTCATCAATTTACAAATTGGCCAAAAGCTATTTTGACAGATAGTGGTGGATTCCAAGTATTTAGTTTGTCAAAAATCAATAAAATCACAGAAGAAGGAGTTTATTTTAGATCTCATTTAGATGGAAGTGAACACTTATTAAGTCCAGAAGAGTCTATCAAAACACAATATTATCTGGGCAGTGATATTATTATGGTATTAGATGAATGTCCTCCCGGAGGATCATCTAGAGAATATATCTTAAAATCCTTAGAACTAACCACTCGTTGGGCAAAAAGATCTAAAGATGAATTAGAAAGATTATTACAGACTGATCCTAGACCTAATAATAGACCACTTTTATTTGGTATTGTCCAAGGAGGAATATATGAAGACTTGAGAAAATTAAGTTTAAGTCAATTGCAAGAAATTGGCTTTGATGGATATGCTATAGGTGGAGTATCAGTAGGAGAGTCAAGAGCAGAAGTGTTAAAAGTAATACAATGGACAGCTCCTCTGTTGCCCGATGATAAGCCTAGATATTTGATGGGGTTAGGTAAACCAGAGGAGATTGCGTATGCCACATCTCTTGGAGTAGATATGTTTGATTGTGTAATCCCTACTAGAGAAGCTCGTCATGGAACAGTTTATATTTGGAAATCAAGTAATAAGGAGCAAGATGTACATCAATATTTAAGAGATTTACAGCAAACAAAACAAGAAGCTAAACTTCCAGCAAATAAGTTTTTTGATATCCTTAAAATTCAAAATTTAATATACAGAGAAGATATTAGTACAATTGACCCTTATGCTGAGTGGCAAGGTTCTCAAGACTATAGCAGAGCTTATATTAGACATTTATATAATGTGAAAGAGCAATATGCTCTAGAATATCTTAGTCGTCATAATTTGCAATTTTATTTAGAGATGATGAAATATATTAGATCTTTTGAAGGATAACGAAATATATGAAAATAGGAGTATTATGGTTCCCAGCATGGGCTTCAACAGAAGACGATTTACAAGAAATGATAAAATATTTGAAACAAAATCACATAGAATATCATAGTATAAATCTAAAAGGGCATAATACTAAACCGTCTGATTTACATGGAGTGAGTTATAAAGATTGGCTCAAACAAGCAGAATTAGCTTATGTAGAAGTATCGCAAAAATGGGATTATATTTTTGTTGGGGGGCTTTCTATGGGAGGCCAGTTAGCATTATATTTAGCCTCCAAATATAGAGTAGATGGTGTTATTACTATTGGGACTCCACTTAAAATTAAAATACCATTTATTCTACGATATCTATCACATTTTTTACAGTATATTCCATATAGAATACACAAAAAAAATCACTTTTTTAATGAAAGAATACAAAAAATAAATCTATCTCGTAAAGGGGCTTATAGAGACTTTCCAATAAGCTCTGTAGCACAGGTGTGCCTTTTGACTAGAAAGATAAGGCGAAAATATATTCAGCATATAAGCTCACCTATAATGTTAGTTCAATCTACAACAGATCACGTGGTCCCTAATTATAATTTAGATATATTTCAAAAAAAACTCCAAACTCCATCACAAAATATTCATATTATGTGGGTTAAAGATGCATATCATTTAGTTAATTTAGATAGAGATAAACAAAAAGTATTTAATGTAATATATGAATTTATTCAAAAATACAGTATAATTAAATAATATAAATAACATAAAGATATGTCATATCTAGTATTTGATATAGAAACCATTGGAGATAGCTGGGATACTCTGGATCCAGAAACTCAGTCTTATTTGTTAAAATATACTGAGACAGAAGAACAGCAAGAATTAGTCAAAAGCACTTTAGGTTTATATCCACTCACTGGTCAAATCGTGGCTATAGGTCTGTATGATCCAGATAAAGATATCAAAAGCGTCTATTTACAGGCCCCTAAAAGTGATTTAGAGGAAAGATATGAAAAGGAAGGAATTTACTATTTAGTAGGTACAGAAGCTGAAATATTAGAAAAATTTTGGGCAACTATTCGTAAATATAGCACTTTTGTAACTTTTAATGGGAGAGGTTTTGATTGCCCATATATTTTGATGCGATCAGCAGTACATAAGATTAAACCAACCAAAAACTTAATTCCTTATCGCTATTCAGATAAAGAGCATATAGACCTTTTTGACCAGTTAACATTTTATAATACGACTAAAAAATTCAATTTAGATTACTTCTGTAAAAGATTTGGAATAATTAGTCCTAAAAGTGAAGGTATTACAGGATTAGATGTCCCAGAGTTGTTTAGTAAAGGAGAATATCAGCAAATAGCTGAATATTGTATGCGAGATGTAATCGCTACTGGCGAGTTATTTAAAATTTGGCGAGACTATATAAAATCTCCAATATGAGTGAAATAAAACCTAAATTATCAATTGTAATCTTGGCTTGGAATAATAAGAAAGATTTACAAAATTGTGTAGAATCAATTCTTAATACCTATAAAGAGTATTTTCAATTAATAATAGTCGATAATGCATCAACCGATAACACTACTGAATACCTAGCTCAAATCAAACAAGATTGGGACTCTACTAAATCACAACTCAATATCATTACCAATAGCAGTAATTTAGGCTATGCTGCTGGTAATAATATAGCCTTAGAGTATGTTCAGGGACAGTATACTCTTTGGCTGAATCAAGACATAGTAGTACAAAAATATAGTATAGAAAAGTTAATACAATATTTAGATAAAAATCCAGATTATACTATGGTGGCTCCAAAATTGCAATACTCAGATGGTAATATTCAAAAAAGTTGTCGTAAATTACCAACTCTAAGACATATTTTGAACTCTATTCTTAAACTGAAATGGGATGATAAATTTGACTATACTCAAAGCCAAGATTGTGAGCAACCAATGGCTTCAGCAATTATGATTAGAAGTAATATTATGCAAGAATTATTAGGATTTGATGCACATCCTGACTATTGGTTATTTTTTAATGATGTAGATTTATCCAAAAAATTACAATCTAGAGATTATAAAACCTATTATTTGGCAAAGTCAAAAATGTATCATAATCATGGAGCAAGTACTAAAAAGTTATGGAATATTAAGAAAAGATTGTATTGGCAGCGAGGGTTTAACAGATATTTCACTAAATGGTATTATAAGAGTTGGGGAGGTAAAATAATATTGTATTCTTTTTCAAGCTTATTATTTATACTATTATTAATAAGAGATACGGTTACTTTTATGAAAAAATAATAAAAATATGATATAATCAATAACAAGATTAGACAATTGAATTTATGATAAAAACTAGAATCGCACCATCTCCTACAGGAAATTTACATATAGGTACAGCCAGAACAGCTCTCTTTAATTATTTATATGCCAAAAATCAACAAGGTAAATTTGTAATTAGAATTGAGGATACAGATATTGCCAGATCAACTAAAGAGTCAGAACAAGATATTCTTGAAGGCTTAGAGTGGTTGGGACTAACGCCTGATGAGGGAATGTCATCTCAAGGGGAGTTTGGAGATTTAGGGCCATATAGACAAAGTCAGAGAGCTAGTACCTACAAACCATACTTAGAACAATTATTAGCTAGTGGGGAAGCTTATTGGTGTGATTTAAAAGAACAGGAGTTAGATATAATGAAACAAAAAGCTGAAGAATCTCAAGAGCAATTTGTTTTACGTTCTCCTTATAGAGAGCAAAAGATTGAACCAACTGAGCACTCAGTAATTAGATTCAAAGTTCCAGATACCAAAATCGTTTTTGAAGATAAGATCAAAGGTAAAATAGAATTTGATAATTCACTTTTAGGAGACTTTGTAATTGCCAAAAATTTAGAATATCCTTTATACAACTTTGTAGTGGTAATAGATGATGAATTAATGCAAATAACTCATATAATCAGAGGGGACGATCATATAGCTAACACTCCAAAGCAAATCTTAATTAATCAAGCATTAGGATTTCATAATAAACAATTTGCTCATTTACCTCTTATTTTAGCACCAGATAAATCTAAAATGTCAAAAAGATTTGGAGCCACCTCTATTCGTGAGTATAGAGAACAAGGATATTTGCCAGAAGCTATGATAAATTTCTTAGCACTACTTGGTTGGAATGAAGGTAGCGATAGAGAGTACTACACTTTAGGTGAAATCATCGAGAAGTTTAGCTTGAAAAGAGTTCAAAAAAGTGGAGCTATATTCAATATTCAAAAACTAGACTCGATAAACTCCCATTATATAAAGCAATTAAGCCAATATAAACAATTAGAATTTGGTAGAAATTATCTAATTAAAAATGGTTTTGATATAAAAAAATGGACAGAAAAACAGCTAAATCAAATCATTCAAATCGAAATACAAAGAATTAAAAAATTTGCTGATATAGGAAAAGAAGTAGATTTTTTGTGGCAACAGCCCATATATACTTCTCAAATATTGGCTTATAAATCAATGAATAATGACCAAATTATAGCTAGTCTTGAGTGGAGTCAAAGATTGTTGTATAATATAGAAGATATAGAAGTATCCTCAATAGAAAATTTCATAAAAACTGCTATTAAAAATGAAAATAAGCAAATGGGTGAAATTCTATGGCCACTAAGAGTTTCATTGTCAGGTAAAGAAAAGTCCCCCTCACCATTTGAAATTATCTCTATATTAGGTAAAGATGAATCAATTCGTCGTATACAATATGCTATTAATCTTTCTCGCTTAGCAAAATAAAAATATTTTATTAATATTTTTATAACAAATCTAATACAATATGAAATTAAGATATATACTAACTTTTGCTATAATTATAAGCTGTATTTTTTTACAAAAAGGAACTTTTGTTTCAGCAGTAAGTCAATCTGAAATTAACTCTAAAAATGCTCAAATTAAGCAATTAGAAAGACAAATTCAAGATATACAAAATAGAAAAAATCAAACTACTCAACAAAAATCTAGTAAGGAAGCTGAAGTTAATAATTTAAAACAACAAATAAATAATCTGAACTCAGATATTAGAAAGTTGCAAGGTCAACTAGTAGAAGTTGGCCAAAAGATTAATGAAACAGATAATAATATTCAACAAACTACTCAGAGCATACAAGAATTAGAAACACAAATAGCTTCTAATAAAGATACTATTAAAAATTTAGTAGAGAGTCTTTATAAAAGTTCTCTCGTTCGCAATGAAGTGGTAGCTGTAGTCAGTGCAGACAAATTATCGGATGTGTTTAGCGGCATTGAGTACTCAAATACTGTTCAGATGAAAATACAAACACTATTAGATGAAATAATAGAGAAAAAAACTGTACTAGATACTACTAATCAAAATTTAGCTAATCAAAAAGCTACCTTAGCTTCAACACAAGGGGCATTGGAAGACACTAAAGAGTCTATTGAAAATAGTAAGAATAGCGTTCAAAATAAAGCTAAAGCCTCAGAAATAGCAGTTAATCAACTTAATGCTAGTCTAAGCTCACTTAGCTCAAAAGAGCAAGAACTAGAAAAATTAAGGAGTCAAGTAGCCAGAGAGCTTGCTTCAATACAAGCTACACAACGGATTGTATCATCCAAAAGTCCATTAGGTTCTATAATCTGGCCTGCACAAGCGAGATATTGTAGTCAGGGCTACGGTATGACTAAATATGCTAAAACGGGGATTTATAATGGTCAAGGCCATAATGGTATTGATATTTCTGGATCAGGTCAAGTATACTCTGTTCAAAGTGGTATAGTATATGCTAAAAGTACTGGAAGAGTTTGTGATAATAATGGATTAAAAGGTAATGATTCGCGCTGTAATGGTGGTTGGGGAAACTGGGTAGCTATTCTTCATGATAGTGGTCATGTTACATTATATGCCCATTTATTAGGACATAGTCCTGTCGCCCAGGGTTCTAGAGTTAGCCAAGGACAAGGCATTGGATCGATTGGAAACTCTGGACTGTCAACGGGAAATCACTTACACTTTTCAATATATAGGTCATTTGGTCTCTCTGCATCTGGTATACCTGCATACAACTACTCACAGACATTAAATCCCGAGTCATACTATAATGTTAGCTGTTGGAGATAAGAATCTAGACTATGAAAAAAAGAGTATATAATCAAGCTAAAACTAAACCAAAAAATAATATTAAAAATGCCTTAATAACTTTGTTTTTAATAGGTATAATTATATTTTTGGGTATCAAAATATTAGATATATATAAAATAAAATATACAAGAGAATTAGAAAAACAAGAATTATTAAAACAGGTAGAGAGAATTAAGCAAGATACAGTTTCTTTAGAAAAGATCCAAGAATATATTAGTACATCAGCTTATCAAGAAAGAGAAGCTAAACAAAAGTTAGATCTTAAAAAAACAGGCGAAGAGGTCGCAATAATAACTCCAGGATCAATTACAGCTAATTTGAGTAATGAGGAGCTAATATCTATACTAAGAGATCCAAAGGCTGAACAAAAAATTCCAGCACAAACTAACCCAGAGAGATGGTGGGCATTTTTCTTCGATAAAGATAGATTATAACAAATAAGATGTTGTCCGACCAGGACTCGAACCTAGATTAACAGGACCAAAACCTGTCGTCCTACCAATTAGACGATCGGACATCTGAAAATTATTATACCAAAATATTTTAAATAAATCAAACTTTTGGTAATCCGTGCTAAAAAACTTGTATTATAATAACTTTTATATAAAGAACGGAGCTAGAATAGAGGATAATAGTCCCAATAATATTGTTATGAACACAAACATAAATCCTATTTTCTTGATAATTTTCTTTAGGCTTAACTTTTTCTTGACCTTACTCATACAAATTCATTTGAAATTTTTCTAAATATATTATATAATATATTCATAAGTATAATTATGTCAAGTTAGATTTTTATGAAAAAAGAAGTATTGTCAATCGTTGTAGAAAAGAGAGAGCAAGTTGGTAGTAAAAAAACATCTGCTCTAAGAGCTAAAGGTATTGTGCCAGGTGTTTTATATGGTAGTGGTTTGGGACAAGCTAAACCGGAGTTAATTCAAGTTAATTCTCTAGAGTTAAATAAATTATTATCTAATATTGAAGAATCTAGTTTAGTGAATGTTATTTTGGGTAAGAAAAAATATCCTACCTTGGTAAAAGATATTCAAAAAAATCCTCTAAAGGCTGAAATTTTATCAGTTGACTTTTTTGCTCCTGATTTGAATGAAGAGGTAGAGACTCCAGTAGCTCTAGAGTTCGAAGGTGTTTCTCAATCTGAAAAAGCCGGAAATACTTTAGTTAAAATTCATCAAGAAATTGAAGTTAAAGCTTTACCCCAAGATTTGCCAGAACATATTGTAGTTGATTTATCTAAATTAGTTACACTAGATGATGTGATTCGAGTCAGTGATTTAGATTTACCAAAAGGAGTGGAAGCATTATTAGATGGAGATGAAATGATTGTAATGACTGAAACTCCTCAATTAGAAGAAGAACCAGAGATGACTAAAGAAGAACTGGATGCTCTTGAAAAGTCTCAAGCTGATAAAAACTCTAAAGATACTAAAGAAGAATAGAACTTTAAAATAATAATATGAATAAAAAAAATCAAAAAAAACTGAGTAATAAAATACAGGTTTCAATTGGTGTTTATATTTTAACTTTATCATTTATATTTTATCCAGTACCTAATTTATTGGCTAACTCTAAATTAGAAGAAACTAGAAAAAATCTAAATCAGGAATTGACAAAAATTGATGACTTAAGTAAATCTAAACAAGAAACTGATATTCAAGTTAGAACTTTATCACAAGAAATAGATTCTTTGGACAAAGAGATTAACTCGGCCCAAAAAAATTTAGATACTACAAATCAGGATATTGAGTCAATTCAAGCAGAGTTAAGTGAGACAAGACAATATATATCTGCCTTAGAGCAGACAATTCGAGCTCAAAAAGCTTTGATTAGAGAATATGTCAGTAGTTTGTATGTACAAAAAGATGTATCTTTATTTGAGGTTGTTTTGTCTCAGGATCAATTGTCTGATTTGTTGGGTTCTGTGCAAAAAACGGGTGTTATGCAAGATTCAATAACAGAATCAATTACTTTAATCTCTGCTAAAGAGCAAGAAATTGTATCAGAAAAAAAACATCTTTTTGATAAAGAAGAAGAATTGATGGCTCTAAAACAGTCTCAAGAAAGACAAAAAAATCTTCTACAACAAACTCAGGAAGACAAAGAAACGTTATTAGCTCAGACTAAAGGACAACAATCTGAATATGAAGAGTTATTAAAACAATCATTTGCTACTAAACAAAATCTTTTGAATAGTATTAGAGTTATAGGAGGTGGTTCCGATGGTAGACCAGGAGCAATTTCCTTAGAAGAAGCTTATGCTTTAGCAGTATCTAATACTGCTAGGCTAGGAAACAAAATCAGACCTGAATATTTGGTGGGGGTTATGAAAATTGAATCAGGTCTTGGTGGAAATGTAGGTAGATCTTTTTATAAAGATTCTTTGAGTGGTTGTGCCGCTCGTGAAGGTAATAATACTAAATTAAACTTTAATAAAGAAGAGCAATCTTTTGAAAAAATAACCTCCTCTCTAGGAGTTCCTTTGACTCAACCTGTGTCTGGATGTCCTTATCCAAAATATACTGGAACTGGAGGGGCTATGGGGCCTGCTCAAATTATGCCTGCAACTTGGCTTGGATATGAATTGAAATTAAGAGAATTAAAGGGGGGGGCAACTGTAAATCCTTGGAATATGGAAGATGCTATGTTAGCTATGGGAATGGTTTTATTAGGTAAGGTTGGAAATCAGTTAATTGCGGGTAATGATGAGTTAGAGAGACGGGCTGCTTTGTGTTATCTGGGTGGATGTAATGTTAAAAATATGTGGTATGCTGATAAAGTCTTAAATGAAGCAGCTAGAACTAAAGAGTTATTAGGAAAATAAAAAATCCCCTTATTCTGATCAGAGTTAAGGGGAATGATTTAATTTATTTATTCTATTATATCTTAGTTTATTTTAATTTACATATTATAGTGATGGTACTAAATTACTATACTTACTCCAAGCTTTGATTTCTTTTTCAGATAAGTTTTGAGCATCTTGTATTGTATCTTCTAAGTCACTAAGTTCAAAGTCTATCTCTTGAGCTAGGCTTAGATGATGCCGATAATATTCATTTTTTAATACTGTCTCAGCATATATCTTTTGCTCTTTTGATAAATTAATTTCTTTATCTTTAGAATACTCAGCAATAGCCTTACGAGCTAGATGAGTTACTCCATCTCCTGCATTTGCTTTGATAGTAATTTGGGTTTCAGATTTTTGAATATCAGTGTTCTCTGTTACTATCTCTTCAGATTGTATTTCACTCTTCTCTGTTTCATCTACTACTTCCTCTCCTTCTTTCTTAATTTCCTCTACCTTATCTTCTACTGTTTTATCCTCAGTATCTCTATTGAATGCATATACGCCACTTACTATCAAAAATACTATCAATATAATTGAAATAATATTTTTAGTCCAAAATCCTTGTTCCTCTTCAGTGTTCTGTGCTTCTGTTATTTTCTTTTCTTCACTCACTTCTATTCACCTCCTTTCTTATCTTAATTATTTAGTGTTCAATGAGAATATGTCTGTCTTGTTCCTGTAAGTCTTTATAAATCTTGATTAGAGCATTAGGGGCTAAAGATTGTATAATAGCTTTTAGCACCTCTGCTTGCTCGGGATTTATCTCTATTATTATGTTAGGCCATAATACAAAACGACTCTTAATTTCTTGTAATAGTCTGATATAGTGCTCTAATCCATCATTAAGTGAATAGAGTGCAGTATTAGGTTCATACAAAATAGAGTCGTCTTGGTATTGATTTTGATTCAGATAAGGTAGGTTTGCAATTATTAGATCTGGTCTTGTATCTTGTTTGTAAAAAGGGGATAACAAATCTCCCATTAGCCAAACAATATTATCTTGCTTACCTGTTAATATTATATCATTATTTTTAGCAATCTGTAAGGCTTCTTTAGAAATATCACTAGCCATAATGGTAGAATTGGGTAGCTCCAACTTTAGAGTTATTGCTATACAGCCACTCCCAGTACCAATTTCCCAGATAATTGACTTAGATTTATTCTTGAAAATTTCTTTTGTAATATCTATGATAGCTTCCGTTTCAGGACGAGGGATTAATACATTATGATTAACTATGAACTCTCGTCCATAAAATTCTTTATACCCTAGAATATAGGCTATTGGCATTTTGTTTAATCGAAGATCCAGAGATTCATTAATAGCTTCTAATTCAAAGTCTGATAAAATATAATTTTCTTGTAATATTAAATCCATTTTACTCATACCCAAAGCATGTTCCAGAATTAAGTTTGCATCTAGATTTGGGGTGGGGGATTGATTTTGAAGCTTCTGTTTAAGTTGTAGGTTGATTTCTTTTATATTCATCAAAGGCATCTAAAATAATACTAAAGTCTCCTAATAGAACCCCTTCAATATTTGAGAAATTTTGTTTAATTCTATGATCTGTAATTCTATCCTGGGGGAAATTATAAGTTCTTATTTTCTCAGATCTATCTCCAGTTCCTATCTGGTCTTTACGAAAAGCGGATTCTTTTTCAAATTGCTCTTGTTTAATTCGGTCTAAAATTCTAGTTCTCAAAATTTTCATTGCTTTATCTTTATTTTTGAGTTGAGATTTTTCATCCTGACAAGAGACAACAATATTTGTTGGTATATGAGTAATTCTAACCGCTGAGTCGGTGGTATTAACACTCTGTCCTCCCGGCCCACTAGATCTAAAAACATCAATTTTCAAATCATTTGGATTGATTTCAATATCAACTTCTTTGGCTATTGGTAATACCGCCACAGTTATAGTAGAGGTATGGACTCGTCCAGCTTTTTCTGTTTTTGGTACTCTTTGAACTCTATGGACTCCACTTTCATATTGTAGGTATTTATAAACTTCTGGCCCTCTAGCTTCTACAATGACTTCTTTTAATCCTCCAACTGAATTCTCTGAAATAGATAAAATTTCGGTTTTAGCACCATTTTTTTGTAAAAATGTAATATAAGCTTTGAATAATTCTAAACCAAATAATCCAGCTTCATCTCCACCAGCTCCAGCTCTTAGCTCAATAATAATTTCATCAGCAAAAGTTTCTTTGGGTGTAATTAAATCTATCCATGTATTTTCCTTTCTATCTAATTCATATTTTAGCTTCACTAGCTCTTCCTCAGCCATTTCTTGAAGCTCAGGATCCTGTAATAGACTTTCTGCTTCTAAAATTTGAACTTTTAGATTCTCAATATCTTTTAATAATTCAACTTTATGTCCAATTTCAGTATGCTTCTTAGAAATACTCACAAAATCTGGACTTGCAAATATCTGAGGATTAGACATTTGAGCAGACAAATCAGCATATTCTTTTTGTAAATCTACTAAAGAATTACTCATATTTTATCTTTAGTAATGAAAAATTTATTTATTAGATAATTGTTCTTTCTTCTCTAATTTAGCTCGGAATTTTTCTACTCTTCCAGCAGTATCAACAAGAGTTCTTTTTCCAGTATAAAAAGGGTGACATTTGGAGCAAACTTCAACTGATGCTATATCTCGAACTGATCCGATATTAAATTCAGTAGAACAAGAAATACATTTAACAGTAGTATAAGAATAGTTAGGGTGAATTCCTGATTTCATAGTAATTGCATTAAGTATTATGTAATTGTCTAAAATAATATCATAAATTTAAGATAAAGTCAATTTTTTTGTATATTTTACTATATTATATTTTTATGTTATTATAAGTTTATTCTATAATATAAAATTACCATAATGAATTCCAATCTTACCTTAGGTGCAATCACTGCCAAAATACAAAGAAAGTTTAATACGATTGTGATTATAACCTTACTGTTTACATTAATTGGACTTATAATTACTTTAATTTTACCAAAACAATATAAGGCTGAGTCACAATTAGTTTTGTTACAAAAAGTCAATCCTAATATTGACTCCTATACTGCTCAAAGATCTGTCGACGCCAATGTGAATTTGCTTATAGATTTAGTCTATACTGATGTATTTTTTAACAATGTCATAACAGAAAGTGCTGAGATTAAAAATTTATTCCCAGATAACTCAAGAGATAGGAGAAGAATTTTTGCAAGAAATATAGTTGCAAGGTCAAGAGGAACAGGGTTTATCTCAGTTGATACTTATGATAAGTCCTCCGAATTAGCTTTGAATATGAATAAAATAGTTGTAAATAAATTAATAGATCAGGCAAAATCTCTTTTAGGAGATACGGCTAATATTCAGGTTGTAAACCAGCCAGCTTTATATGAAGGAGTTGGAAGACCCAATATAGTGATTAATTTATTTGGCTCAGCTTTATTAGGATTTATAGTAGCCATAGCTTATGTTGTAAGTCGTAAAGATCAGGCTATTATATATGACTTTGGGGTTGACGATATAGCTTCTCCACCAATTCCTGATGATGTTACTATAGCTCAAAATCCAATATTAGACTCAGAAAACACCCCAACTATTACTCCAGACACTGAATATGACTCAAATAAATTCTAATATCATATTGATATTAGGAGGGGTAAATCTACTGATGTGCACATTATTAGATGTCTCTCCCATAATATTTTTAATTAGTCTAATAGTTTGGATATTATTTTCATTAACATTAGTATCTTTAGAGGCATCTTTATTGTCTCTAATTTTTATCAGACCATCTATAGATATCGTCGGCTATTTAAGTGTTCCAGATTGGCCAATTATTAATATTGGCTCTAGTATTACTATTATTACTATAATTTTATCTCTAATTTATCTATATCAAAATAGGCAATATATTTATAATACCAAAATCCCTTTGACTAGGATTATAATACTTATATTAGTAGTATATATCACATTTAGTTTTACAGGAATTTCATTGTCTATGGGATTACAAGAGACTATTAGATTATTGAGTTTTATTGTTTTATATTTTGTTGGTTGGATATATGTTGTGAATCAAAATAAGTTTTTTAATTTAATAAAACTTATTATATATTCTAGTATAGTACCTCTAATTGTATCTTATATAGAATATTTTTCTGGCGGTGGTCTTTATACCAATCCTGGTTTTGAAAACCGTATCGCTGGTACCTTCGGACATCCCAATGTTTTGGCATATTTTTCAGTTATTATATTGGCTTTGATTAGTGTCATTTTATTTTATAAAAATAATATAATCTCTAAATTCGAAAGAGAAGTATTTGCCGTCATAGGTATATTATATGCAATTGTATTATTAATAACATTCACCAGGGGTGCTTGGTTGGGATTGATTTTATTTACTATATTAATTAGTTTAGCTCAATATCCCTTTAGAACTATTAAAAGAAGTTCCATTATAATAGGATGTGGTATTATATTTATAGTTACTTATAATGTTTTAGCTTCACCTAATATTCTAGACTTAAAGCCATTAGATCAATTACCTGTAATTAATAGGGTGGTGGGTCTATTTAATTCAGACCCTAGTGATTCAGTTATCTGGAGATTAAATATGTGGGATGATGCTTATAATAAAGCTTTAGAATCTCCAATTATAGGTTTTGGTACCGGAAGCTCTGAGATGATAATAGAGCAGACTCGTGGCACATTTCGGGGATCTTTGGAAGTACATAATGACTATATTAAAATCTTTTTAGAACAGGGTATAATTGGATTATTGATATATTTCATTCTTATTATTAATATTCTCTATACACTATATTCAATATATATTAAAAATAAGAATATTTATATTTTAACTATAGCCACCTTGATGACTATTATCTATATTGTAAGTTTTTGGGACAACTTATTAAGAGGTACAGTTTTGATGTGGATATTATTTTTACTATTAGGAGGAGTACTACATTATAATCAGCTGAATAATAAAGTAAAGTGTAATTAAAAATATGAAAATTTTAGTATTAGGTAGACAACATATTGCAAAATCAGAAGATATAATACAGGGTTTACAAGATTTAGGTCATAATGTGGAGTATCTTCTATTCCCATCACTACAATATCCAAGAGAATACTATAATACTCATAAAGGAGAGATAGCTCGACCTATTTATAAATCTAAAATCTCTTATTATTGGAGACACTATAATAATATTAGAGATATATTAAAATCTTCTAAATTTGATAAAGACTATGATTATATTTTAGCTATTGATTGGTTTGAAGCTAATATTGCTCTATCACTTAGAAAATACTATCCCAATACTAAGATTATTTATTATGCCTATGACTATTATTTTTATAATAGTATATTCTCCTCAAGATATTGGATTAATAAAATAGAACAATCTGCTTTTATGAGAGCCGATATAGTATGGGCAGTTAATCAGCAGATTATAGAAGAGCATAAAAGCAGAAATTATAATAGAAATCAAGTTAATGTAGTTCCTTTAGGGATAAAATCTAAAAACATACCAGATTACAATCAAAATCCAAGGCAGTTTCTATTCATGGGAAATTTCAAAGAAGGCCATAATTTAAGATTATTAGTCAATACCTTTTCTAATTTACCATCAGATTATCATCTACACCTAATAGGTCAGGGGAATATATATAATGAAATTGAGAATTTAATTCAAGATTTAGGAGTTAAAAACATTACTCTTTATGGATTCAAAACTGAACAAGAAGTGATAAATATAATATTACAAAATCAAATAGGTTATGGTATAGCTCTGTATGAGAATACTCAAGAAATAGCTTGTGTTGATCCCGGTAAGATTAAAGATTATTTAGCATTGGATCTACCAGTTATAACTACTAATAATCATAATATGAGTAAGAATATACAGGATTATAATCTAGGTATAATATTAGACAATGTCAATTCAGAATTAGATAAACAGATAATAAACTTAGATGAAAATGATATCGAGTCCATAAAACCCAATATACAATACTATATCCAAAATCATAGCTATAATATTGTATTAGATAAAGCTCTCAGTAAGCCCTAAAACTATTGCCAAATTATTATATTTATGCTATGGTAAAAGTGTCCTCTAGGGAAATTAACCCTCATGAAACTTTCTTTTTTGAACCCCCTTTTTCTCGCAGTTTCATTTTTGATTATTCCATCAGCTCCAGTTCTTGCTGATGGTTATTGGCAACAAGGAAAGTTTTGTAGTCAAGAAAATAACTATTGTGGAGAAATTTGGGGGAGCGGTCATAATTATAGTCCAAATGACTATTATTACCAACCCATGCTGGATAGCATTGAGTACAATGGTAGTATAATAAGAACTGGGATTAGACCAAATACTGATATTTGTAGCTTAGTTAAGCATATTTTAAATCAAAAGATTGTGATGGATTTATAAGATTTGATAAAAACACCAGAATACATATATTCCGTAATTACTCCCAGCAACAGTATTATCAAAATAATCAATGGGGGAATAGACAACAGTATAGGGATTGGAGGAACCCAACACCTAATTGGAATAGAGGAGGGGGGTGTGTATATCAGGATAAGAACATAAGAGTGTTGTGTGATTAGTTCTAAACGATACTCTCAATCCGGTAGCAATAGCTGCCGGTATTTTTTTGCTCTTTACTCTTGACAAAAGAAAGAAAATATGTTATATTATTTTCGCAACATTATGAGGCTTCTCTAAGAGGTCTCTACTCCTATGCAAAAAAAGTTCATTCCCGAAGTCATCCTTCTCGCAATCGTCTCTCTCGGCACCATTGCGGTGGTTCCCGCCGCAATGGCACATTCCCCTCGAGGTATCTGCCAGCTGGCAGAGGATACGGCCTCCAATCAGCGCGTCGGGTTTTATCCCAACTGGCCTCAAGCAGGGAGTAAATGGGTAAGCCTGCGCTCCGCTCTCGCAGCAATTCGTGCAGGGTGTGGAGGCGTGTTTTCACACGGTTTCCACAATCTTCAGACGGGTTTGTGGACGCCCATAGCCAAAGTTACTACCCTTCCCCCGGGGACAACTAACCTTTGGGTTGGGTCAGATCACCTGATCATGGTCCCGGAATCCGGACGTCGCTGAACCCTCCCAATCCTACCTTCTCCTAGCCCCCGGCTGCTTTGCTGGGGGCTTTTCATTTACTTATAAATATATAACTACAGATGTTGTTACAACTTGACAAAATATATATTTTATGCTAGGTTTTATTAGTTATTGTTCATTCTAAAAAGGAGAGTAATCTCTATGAGAAAACTCATTCCTTTAGTAGCATCATTGCTACTAGGAGGTGGGGTATTCACAGCTTCAGCTGAAGCACAATCAGTCTCCCTAATGGAGCAACTGACTCAGCTTAACTCTATGCGACAAGCTGCAGAGGCCAGAAACAGGAAGTATCAAGAACTTACCCTAGTTCCCGATCCGCCACAACCTGCTCCAGCTACAGCATCAACTTCAAATCTGGGTGGTAATTCCACTCTAGCTAATTTTCAGCAGCCCTCAGTGACTCAGTTCCAGCCGAACGACTCCCTGTTTGGTGGAAATGGAACCAATGTACGCCTTGAGGGAGACTATCAGGGAGTTCCTGGTCAATCGCACTCTCGAGTTAATGTAACTCTGTCTCCCCAGGAAAAACCCTTCCTCGTCCAATTGATGGGTGAGCAAACCACTGGGGACTGTTCGGCTAATCCAGGTGGCTCCTGCGAGTATGACTCCCGGAAGCTGGATGTCTACGGAGCTTATCGCTTCTGGACAAACACCACGGAGGGCAATATTGGTCCCTTTGTCCGATTTCAGGACAATAATGCCAACGGGACTTGGAGGTCTCTCGATGGCCTGTATTCTGGGAAATGGCAATCGGATAAGACTCAGACCGACATCGGTCTGCGGTTCAGACTCAGGCACCGTCTCTCTCCTGAATCTTCTGCCAATCCTTGGGTCGGAGTAGGAGGAGAGTACGATTTCGCCAATGGAGGCTATGATGCCTTCGGCGAATTCGGGGTTCTTCCTGGCAACCCCAAGAACCCTTGGAATATTTATGTCCAGGGTGGTGTGAACAGTGACGGGGGGTATACTTACCCAGAAGTCACTACCCCTAATCTGATTGGGGGTAGTAATGCTAAGCTACAAGTTCAGCTTCAGGCCAAGGGGGGTCTTTATGGCATGAGCCGTGAGAATTCCAGCAGTAGATTGGAGATTGGGGCTCCCATTACTCTGAAGTTGAGTAAGAATACGGCTATTCAAGTTGTCCCAGCCTATGTGATTGGGTTAGATAATACCCAATCAGGTTTTGGAGGCAGTATTAAACTAAAAATTGCTTTTTGAAAACCTCTCAATTCAATATAAAAACTTACCCTTGGAGGACAGTAGTTTATCCATTACAATTTGATCCAAATGTCCTTTCAACCCCCTTACGCTAAGTCGTCAGGGGGAGTCGTTTTATTGAATTTTGAATGCTACATTTCTTTGACAAAAATAGGTTTTTATGACATAATTTAATATGACTGTTTATGACTATAGTTAAAATTTTTGTAAGTCATGAAAATTGCTTTTGTTGGTCAAAAAGGTATTCCTGCCACTTCTGGAGGTGGGGTTGAGAACTATGTTGAGCATCTAGCGGTTAGATTAGCCCGTAAAGGTAATCAGGTTTTAGCCTATACACGTACTAAATATGCTCCGCCTGGTGATTATAAGGGAGTTGAGGTTATTGCTACGAATTCTATTCCAACGAAGATCTTAGATGCTGGTACACATACACTTCTTTCTATTTGGCATAGCTTTTTTATCCCTGATTTGGATATTTTACATATTAATTCGGTTGGGCCAGCCTTTTTTACTCTTTTTGCTAAAATTGGTTTTGGTTTGAAGTATTTAGTATCTGGACATTATACTAAAATAGTTTTTACTTTTCATAGTGCTGATTGGTATCATGGGAAGTGGAATTTATTTGCTAAAGCTATGCTTAAGTTAGGAGCCTGGATTGGTTGTAACTTTGCTGATGAGGTTATTACAGTATCTAAAAGCCTTAGGTATTTTGTTAGTCATGAATTTGATGTTAAAACTACCTATATTCCCAATGGGACTGATTTTAATCACATTACTTCTGACTCAGAACTATCCAAATTTGGTCTTAAAAAAAGAGGCTATATTGTATTTATTGCTAGATTAGTAAAACATAAAAATGCTCATATTTTAATTCAAGCTTATAAACAAATGGCTCGTAAACATGGTAAAAAATTAGTTATTGTAGGAGCTGGTTTTCATACAAATGAATATGAAAAATATTTGCATATTCTAGCAGATAATGATAAAAATATTATTTTCACAGGACATCAATCTGGTCGTACCTTGAAGCAATTATTTGCTAATGCATCTGTGTATGTATTACCATCAGCTTCTGAAGGTTTATCTATTTCTCTTCTTGAGGCTGGTAGTTATGGAGTACCTATTATTGTATCCGACATTAGAGAAAATATAGAAGTTGTTGGTGATTTAGCTCATATTGCCAAAGTTAATAGTACCAATTCCCTAAAGCATCAATTAGAAAATGTTTTGGGTGATTATAAGGGAGCCTTGGAGTTAGCAGATATGCTGCATAGTGAAATCAAATATCACTATAGTTGGAATAACATTGTTAAGGCTGTAGAAAATGTATATTATAGAGACTCTAATCAATATAGAGGCGCAGGGATACAGGTCACATCTGGTCTAAGATATTAGTTTATGAAAAAAATAATTAGTATTTTTATCAAGATACTAAGAATATTATTAGCTTTTATCATACCCATATTAATAATATTAGCTATTTTTATTTGGCTTAATTATAGAAAAGAATTATCTTTATCTATGTCTGTTCGAAATAAAGGAGAGGTTAATTACTTGGTTATATTTCAAAATACCCTGGAATTAAGACCAACAGGTGGATTTATTGGTAATTTTGCTGAAGTCACCTTAAAAAATGGTAGTGTTAAAAATTATACTATTTATAACACTAATGTCTTTGACTATGGAAAACCTGGAATAGATGCTCCAGAACCTTATAAAAATATGTTGGGGATTCAAACTATGCAATTAAGAGACTCTAATTGGTCACCTAATTTTCCTACTACGGCTCAACAAATTATAGATATTTATAAATTAGAAGGGGGGACAAAAAATATTGATGGGGTTATTGCTATCAATGCTTCAGTTTTACCAGAAATACTTAAACTTATCGGTCCAATCTCCATCAATTCTATTGATAATGAATTAACATCAGAAAATGTATTACTAGAAGTACAGTATGAATTAAATTTCGGTTTTTTGGATAAAGGTATTAGTCGTGATTCTAGAAAAGAGCCAATTAAAGATTTAGCTTTTGAGATAGATAATAGAATTAATAAGGCATCTATCTATAAGTTATATAGATTAGCTAATATGTTTTTAGATCAAGCTCATCAAAAGCAAATTTTATTCTGGAGTAAGGATAATGATATTCAATCTAAAATTGTGAAATTGAACTGGGATGGAGCAGTTAATTTAGATACTTCTGAAATTGATTATTTTATGTTAGTAGATGCTAACTTGGGAGCTCTAAAAACTGATTATTATATGAAAAGATCTGTGAAAAAAGATATAAAAGAATGTGGTGATAAGATTTGCTCTAAGATTACAATTACTTATAATAATACTGCTACTAATGCCTCTCCTTTGAATACTGACTATAAATCTTATACAAGAGTATTGTTACCACAAGATGCTTTTGTAAATAAAGTTACTGGAGCAGAGAATAGACCAACTGAAGTTGATTACAGTATCGCTTATAATAAAAAAATAGCTGGATTTGAAATTAATATACCCGTTAATAGCTCTAAGGATATTATAATTGAATATAATATGCCGCAATTAGATAAGTATGGTTTAGATATTCAAAAACAATCTGGGATAGTAGGATTTGACTTTATATTAGATGATCAGATTAATAATAACAGGGTAAATGAATTTATTCAATTTGATAAGATATTTTGAGATTAAAGTTTACTCAAAATGAACATTTTCCTCAAAATGAGATAGTCGTATCTTTAATTCAGGATAGCTATTAAGGGTAATATCTTGCTTTAATACCTGATTAGCTATATTTTTAGTTTGTAATATAATTTCTTTGTTTAGCAAAGCTTCCATACTAATATCTGAAAGTCCAGATTGATTGGAACCTATAAATTGACCTGGACCTCTGATTGCTAAGTCCTGCTCGGCTAATTCAAATCCATTACTAGCTTTTTCTATAACTTTTAGTCTTTGATTCATTGATATTTCATTTTCTCCTGTCTCAAAAAGAAAACAAAAAGATTGATATTCTCCCCTTCCTACGCGGCCTCTAAATTGATGTAGTTGAGCCAAGCCAAATCTTTCAGCTCCCTCAATTACCATAATACTAGCATTAGGTATATCTATGCCAACTTCTATTACTGAAGTTGCCACTAACAGATCAAACTCTTTTTGCTTAAAGGCTTGAATAATACTATCTTTTTCTGTAGTTTTCATCTTCCCATGCATCATTTTTACTTTTAGCTCTGGGAATATATTTTGTGATAAATCTATAAAAGTCTCTTCTACAGATTTGATATCAGATTTTTCATCAGCTTCAATTTTCGGACATACTACAAAGGCCTGTCTACCTGATTGAATATGTTGTTTAATAAAATTATAGGCATCTACTCTTTTAGATGGAGGTACTAATTTTGTTTTTATAGCTTTTCTATTAGCTGGATATTCATTCAGTAATGATACATCTAAGTCTCCATATATACTAAGAGCTAAGGTTCTAGGGATAGGTGTAGCCGTCATACTCAACAGATGTGAGATACTATCAGGACTTTTATCATCTGTTTTACTAATCATGGTTTGTAATTCCGCTCTTTGCTTTACCCCAAATCTATGCTGTTCATCGACAATCGCTAAAGCTAAATTATTGTATTTCAATTGCTCTTTAATAACACTATGAGTTCCTATAATTATATTTATATGTCCTCTTTCAATTTTTTTAAGTAAATCTTTTTTGGGGATAGTTGTCCAAGAGTCTAAATTTTTATCAGTTGAGATTCTGGACTCTTTGGATGTTATAAGAGCTATTATTGGGGCATTATTCAAATTTTCAGTTAATTTAGTAATGCCTTCAAAATGTTGAGTGGCTAAAATTTCCGTAGGGGCCATTAAAACAGACTGATAATTATTATAGTAAGTGTTCAGCATAGCAATAGTTGCTACTATTGTTTTTCCAGTACCTACATCTCCTTCTAACAATCTATTCATAGGGTTTGGTTTGCTAATATCTTCTAGTATTTCTTTTATAGATTTTTTTTGAGCATTTGTTAAATCAAACTTTAGAGTATTTACAAATTCTTGAATATAATTCGTCTGAATTATATTAGCAGGAGCATATTTGGATTGAAATACTAATTTTTGCTTAGCAATATATAATTGCATTATAAAAGCTTCTTCAAATACCAATCTAGCTTTAGCTTTTTTAATCTGCTGAGTATTTTTAGGATAATGTAAATATTTAATAGTTGTATTAATATCTGGGATATTAGCTATATTAAGTATCCACTCTGGTAAAGTTTCTTGTATAGTAGGGAATTGTTTGATGGCAAGGTCAATTCTATAACGAATCATTTTGGAGCTAATTCCAGCTGTTTCAGGGTATATAGGTACTAATCTGTGAGAATGCAATAAAATTTTATTAGGTAAAATTCTCTCAAAGCTAATATTGGTAAGGGGAGATTTAGGGCTATTTTTAATAATAGCAGATAAAGCATACTGAGAATTTAATTGTAAAGACTCAAATAATAATTTTTGATTAAATAAAGTAAGAACAAATTGACCAGTATTATCTTGAATTGTAACTTCTCCTAATGTTAATCTTCTACCTCTCAGTCTTGTTTGTTTTTTATTAATTATAGTTACTTCCAGTACAATTGGAGTTCCAGAAGCTATGTTATATATTTGAGAAATAGTCTGAGAATGATTGTAGTTAATAAATTTTTTAGGTGGGTATAATAAAAGTTGTGATAAATTATATATTCCTAATTTATGTAAAGAGCTTATTAGTCTTGTATTTGGTTTGGGTTTTAGAGTTTCTATTGGGGTATAGAATATATTCATAATAACAATATTGGTGTACCTAAGAGGGTTCGAACCTCTGACCTCAGGTTCCGCAAACCTGCGCTCTATCCAACTGAGCTATAGGTACTCTAAATTTTTAATATATGATCCATAGTGTCCATGATTCTTTCCTTCCCATCTTCTCTTAGTATATACTGCTCTAAAATACTTGCTATATCCTCAGGATTTTCTTCTCCAAGTGGAATTCTAGCATATCTCATTAAACCTTCAGTAAGATAAATTGATATAAATCTAACATCTTCTCTTATGAATATTCCAAATGAATCTATGTCTTGATATCTAAATGTAGTTTTTTGATCTAGATTGATTCCGTTTTTAGTAATTTCAACAACAATCTGTTTTGGATCTTTACTAGAGATCAATAATGTTACTATAAATAGCAATACAAACAGCACAAAAGTAATAGGAGACTGTGTTATTATAGCATATATAAGCAATAATACAAATATAATAGAGAACATAACATACCATGTAGGAGATTTATGGTATTTGTCGAATTCTAGTGCTTGATAGCTATAAATTATATTAGATTGATTTTTAAGCATAGTTTTTAATCTATATTTTTATATTGAATTTATTATATCATATTATATATAAAACATAAAATATACTATTTTTTATGTCGTTCTCTCCAATCCTCAATGGCTTTATGGTTGCCAGATAGTAAAATTTCTGGTACTATCCACTCAGAAGGAGCATCCTTATTAGAAATATTAGGATCTCGAGGTTTAAATACGGACGGCCTAGAGTATTGAGGATATTCTTGGCTTTCTGTATTAGTCCACGATTCTTGTGTAAGAGATTCTTTATTACCTAGCACACTTGGAATATGCCTTGCAATTGCATCTAACATCACCAATGCAGGTAATTCTCCTCCTGTTAATACAAATTGACCTATAGATATAGACTCATCGCATAAATATTCTTCTACTCTAGCATCTATCCCTTCGTATCTACCACAAATAAATATAATATGTTCAAAACTCTCTCCCAGTTGAATTGCTTTATCTTGATTAAATATATTAGCCCCAGCTTTAGTTAGAATGATATGTTTTTTTGTATCAGGATGCCTTTTAATAATATTATTTAGAGCATTATAGATTGGCTCAATTTGTAATATCATTCCAGCACCACCACCAAAGGGGGTATCATCAACTTTGTGGTGCATATCCTTTGTATAGTCGCGTATATTATGGATTTCAATAGTTAGAGTCTTTTTTAAATTATTTGATCTACCTATTACTCCTGTATTGACATAAGACTCTATAATCTCTGGAAATATAGTCAATATATCAAATCTCATAATAAAGTTATATATCTAAATCATCTACAATTTTGTCCACATCTTCATAATTATTGATTGCAGACTCTTTTCTCACACCTTGTTCAGGTTCTAAAATCTTTAAATTGACCCTTGCATTATTACGTGCGCCCACTATTCTTAATAAGGAACGAATTGCTTTAGCAGTTGAGCCAGATTTACCAATTACATAGCCCATATCATTAGGATTTACTTTTAGAGTGATTAAAACTCCCATTTCATCAACAGTTCTTTCAATCAATACATCATTAGGGTTATCCACAATTGATTTTACAATATAGGATACAAATTCTTTATCAGTAAACTTTTCCATTTCTGTGTTTTTATCTATTAATTAATCAAAGTAATAATACTCTGTAATATTTATTATATCATAACTATAACATTCTTCACAATAAATTGTATTTAATGAGCTAAAACTAAAGCATTTATACTGGTAAAACCTTGCTTTCTTAGTGCTTTTGCTGCTTGTTGTATTGTGGATAAAGTTGTAGTAACATCATCTATTATAATAATATGCTGCTTATGTTTAGTAGCTTTTTGATTGGCTTCAAATGCATCAGTTACATTTTGAATTCTAGTTTGCCTATCATCTATTTTCATTTGATGAGGTGTATCTTTAATTCTATGAAGTCCTGTATATATGGGTAGTTTTAGTTGGGACTGTAGGTATTGAGTTAATAATAAGGATTGATTATAACCTCGAAACCTTATACGATTTGAGTGTAGTGGAATGGGGCATAGTATGATATTCTCTCTGACTCTCAAGTTTTTACTCAAAGTCCTTAATATAATACTACCAAGCGGTTGGGCTAATTGAGGTAGATTTTTATATTTTAGATAATGTATGCTTTTTTTTACAATATTATTCTTAAAATTAGTACAAGTCAATACACTTTCCAGGCAGCTTTCTTTAAGGGGTGTCTGTAAAATGGTATTTAATGTCGGTGCAAATATGGGTTGGGTGGAAATATTATTTTTGATCCACAAGCTGGGAGTATTAGGTATTTGTGCCAGACATATACTACATAAATTCACAGTACTAATTGTTTGACAGACTATACATTGATTTGGTAAAAATAGATCTAATATGGTTTTATTTAAAAAATCTTGCATAAATTTTTATTTTGTAGTATAATTAGATATATTATAGAATATAAATAAAAACAATACAATGTTTACATTGGGGCAAAAAAAATCTTTTGGGATAGATATTGGAACTCAAACTATAAAAATAGTAGAACTTAGTCATATTAATAATAAGTTTTCTATAGGAAATTACAGTATATGGGACGACGACATAGATAGTGTCATACAACAAAAAAATAGTGATGTTTCTTTGTCGTCTAAAGAAATTACTAGTATAATTAAGGTTATGATTGAAAAATCTGGTATGAATATATCAGAAGCTTATATAGCGTTGCCATCATACTTAGCTCTGTTTGCAGTTATACAGGTGCCAGTACTGGAAGAGAAGGAGTTTTTAACAGCAGTTCCTTTAGAAGCTAAAAAACATATTCCAGTACCTCTAAACAATGTTCAGTTAGACTGGATTAATTTGGGTAAAAATAGTCTGAAAAATCAATATGACGTCTTAATAATGGCAATACCAAATACTATTGTTGATAAGTATATAGAAGTAAGTAAAGCTTTAGGTATTAAGATTAAGGGTTTTGAATTAGACTGTTTCTCCACTTTAAGATCAATTAATTTGCCAAGAGAACAGGTCTGTGTTATTGACTTAGGTGCTAGAAATAGCACGGTTATGATAGTTAGTGCAGATAAAAAACTACAGACAATACAGTCATTTGACTTTGGAGGTAATCATATTACAGAAGCAATAGCACAGCATAAGGGATGTTCTGTTCTGGAAGCAGAGAATTTGAAGAAGCAAAATGGTGTTGATGGTCCTGATTCTCAGATTACAGATCTTATTAAATCAAAAATTAGTGCTTTTGTCTCAAATGATATTATTCGTTTATTAAGAGTTGTGGATGAAACTATGGAGATAAAGATTAATAATTTTGTTATATTAGGTGGGGCATCTAAAATGTCTGCTATTAGAGATTATATAGAATTTGTTTTGAAGAATCAGTTGAATAATGACAAAATTAATTTATCTAAAGCTATTTCTATATCTGGGCTTTCTGTGAAAGGAGTGAAGAATCAAGATAGGGTGTTAGATATCTGGCAAGACTTAATATTATCAGTAGGAGTAGCCTTAAAAAACTATATAGAATAAAATATGGATAGTATTAAATTTGTTCCGCAAAGTCAAAAAAATCTTGAGCAATTGGAAGAGTATAAGACTAAAAAAAATGGTAATAGTTTAATTTATATATTAGTAAGTTTATTTGTAGTATATTCTATTGTAATTTTTGGTGTTTATTGGTTTTTTGTGGTTAGAGAGCAAAATAGAGTAGATAAAGCCATACAAGATTTAGATTCTGTTAACAGTCAATATTACATAAATGATGATTTAGAACAAGGATTGTTTAATATTATGGATTTAATAGATAAGTATTATAACCCTGCTATTGCTATTAAAGAAATAGAGTCAGCCTATGTTCCTGGAGCTATAGTTACTAGTTTTACTTATAGTAAAACTAGTAAAATAATTAATATAGCAATGGTAGTACCATCTCTTAATGATGTTACATCTCAGATAGATAGGTTTAATCAGCTGGAGTCTGTTACTATATCTGACTATTCATTACTTAGTGCAGATAATGAAGGGACTGGATTTTCATTTGGAGTAGAAATAGTATTAAAATAAATATATGTCAAATGCAATAAAATTCTTATTATTAACTATTTTTATAGTAGCTATTTGGTCAGTTAACTTATTTTTATTGCCTAAAGTATCTAATGAGACTAAAAATATTAATATTGCCAAAAGAGAGCTTTCAGTTAAACAATCCTTTAACGATAGTTTCCCTGTTAATCTCTCTACATCAGCTAATGAGTTTGTGCTTAAAAGATTCGATAAAAATCAATTAGTTAATAATATAGATAGCTTAGCTCAAAAATCTGGTATTAGTATATCTACTTTAGATATTCAGATAAATAATCCAAGTAGATTGGTTGAAAACTCAGATTCTGATAGTGAATTAATGGATGAAGATCTATCCTTATCACAAACTAATGTTATTACTACTAAAACTAATACTCTTAAGAGTATTAGTTTAAATATTAATATTAAGGGCAATAAAATTTCGGTAGATTCATTTTTATCAGAATTAGTAAATTCTAGGCAGTATATTGATATTCAAAGTATTAATTTTTCCTATAGTTTAGATTCTGATTCTATAGCATCTCAAGTAGTAGAATCTACAATAGTAGCAACAATATATTATGTAAATTTATGAAAAAAAATTATAAAACTAAAATAATTAATACATCGTTAATCATTATAATATTTAGTATAATTTCTATATTATACTTTGGTTATGAGATTGTTAAACCAATTTTAGACTTTATTAATACAAATACAGAAATAATAGATTATATTAGTGTAATTAATAATTTTTTTAAGTAAATTTGTAAAATATGCAATTTGATTTGAAAAAAACATTTGAGGCTCTAAAAATAGAATTTCCAGAAAAGTTCAAAAATATAGGTAATTTTGAGGCTTTATCAGAGGAATATATTAAATCATTTCTAGCAAGTAGTTTTACAGAAAGGCAGCTTATAAAAGTGAACGCTGAATTACTAGGTTTAAGTTATATTGATTTGTCAGAATACACTGTCGATAAAGAACTTTATGATTTATTCCCTGTAACAATAATGAGAAGATATTTATTATTACCTTTTGCGAATGATAATAATGTGGTATCGATTGCTATTGCAGATCCTAATAACTATAACGCAATACAGGCTTTAAAATTTATTTTTCAAG
>CAZYEN010000023.1:0-7384 GCA_964646465.1 uncultured Candidatus Saccharibacteria bacterium
GAGAGGTTGAAACTACTCCATCAGCAGATGCATAAATAGGAGTTCCACAAGATTTACTAATATCAACACCATTGTTAGAGTGAATTCTACCATAATTATTCCCAGTAGTAGGGTAGGAGAAGTAGGCATTATTACTTTGTAAATTACTTGCTTTAGCAGTATTATTCTTTTTAGGTAATATTCTAGGCTTTGGTTTCTCTACAGGTTCAGTAGGGAAAGGCTTATCTTCATTAGGTACTACAGCATCAGGAACAATAATGGTAGTTTCTATAGCTATATCACCTTGTAAATTATTATAATCTCTAATTACTTGTTCAGAAACATTATATTTATTAGCAATTTGCTCTAATGATTGAGATTCACTAATATTAATCTCAATTCCATTTTTAGGTAAAATAGCAAGGGTAGTATTAGCCGCAGGATTTTGTTTTAAATCTTTTAATCCATTTGCAATAGCGATAGTCTCAATTGAGATACTAAACTTTTGAGCGATACTTTCTAAAGTATCACCTTCTTGCACAATATACTCTCTAATTATTGGACTAGATCTTTGATCTGTATACCCTTCAGGAGCATTAACTGCACTAATTATATTGGAATCAGTAGTTTGTATATTAGAATTCAACCCTTCATCACTAGGAAGACCTAAAATTCCATTAGCTTGTAGTACTCCTACAGAGGCTAATGATGCATCTAAAGGACCTCCTAAGTTACTATTATTAAGAAGAGTAGATCCAATTGGAAGTCTTCCCGCATAAGCCATATTGCTAAATACAACTAGACTTACTACAACAGTAAGAATAATCCAACTAATTCTGTCTTGTGTGTGCTTAGTAGCACTTTTTATGAATCGAGTCACCTGGTTTTTGGATAATTTAAAAACAACGGTACTAATAGGATTCTTAACTAAATACAAGGAATTCGAACTTCAAAACGGAACAAACAGACATAAGTCTTGACTCAAAATCAACCTTGTCTAATGATTTTAGATTCGAAATTATTATATACTATCTACAAAAATTTGTCAATAAAAATACTAAATAATGGCTTATAAATAAGTTTTATGGTGTAATATTTCAAATATTTGGATTTAATATGTGTATTACTTTTGAGGTTAAAATAAGATTTTAGAATAATTGAATTATAAATTTACTAATAGAAAGCTATAAAAGAAGTATTAGAATAAATATATAAATTAAAATTAAATCATAAAAAGCTAAAAATAAACTTTTGATAAAAAATAGTAACAAAAAATAAAGTTATAATTTATCTATTTCTTGAGCTAAGATTATATCTTTTTCTGAAATTCCACCTATATCATGGGTGCTAAGATAAATCTCTACATAGCCCCAACCTAGATTAATATCTGGATGATGAGTTTGTTCTTCAGCAAGTTCCCCAATCTTATTTACAAGATCTAAAGCCTCTGCAAAAGTATTGAGTTCAAAACGACGAGATAATAAATCTTGATTCTCGGATAATATCCAATTAGAGTTTAACTCGGATAAAACCTCATTTAGATTGATATTAGACATAAGAGTAATAATTATTATATATAGTATATCAAAGTATCATCTCTTTACAAAGAGGGGAAAATAGCGTATTGTGTTTAAGGTTCTTTTTTACAACCCACATGACAACGACCGCAAAATTAGTTTTCACCCCAGACACAAAATTGGTTCGTTGGGAGGGGGATTATCTCTATAAGAGTGGACTTATCAAAGTCTACTTCTTTCTTGGACCTAACGAAGTTGTAGATGAAAAAATACAATATACGATTTATCCTCTCATACCTATTGCAAATTATGAAGAGATGCTAGTTTTAGGACGTAATATCTTAGAGTATACTGTACTTTTTGTAGATGAAAGTAGAGGAACTCGAGCAACCACTACTGAGGGGGGAAAATTAATTTATGTGTTTCCAGTTGTGGATAGTTAATAAAAAATAGTTTCCTTTCTTAAGCCCGTGCCACTAGGCTCGGGCTTTTTTATTCCAATTGCTCTAACCTAAATATCTGATCACTTTTATCATCTATCTTCCCCCTACCATCTCGATTGGAGGTGCTAAAATAGATATATCCATCAGGTGAGACAGCTATTTCTCGAATTCTGCCTTCAGTTATATTTAATTTCTCATAAGAATTTACCTCTTGTCTGGATTCATCTAAATAAATTACAAATATTCCCTCACCTCGAAGACCTCCGAATAAAAAGGTATTTTTGAGACTTGGATATTTGTCCCCATTATAAAATACTCCAGAAGCAGGGGCAATAGCAGGAGTAAATACAAGTAAGGGGTCAATAGCCTCAGGAGTGGACTCGGTATGTGATACTTTTGGCCAACCATAGTCTTTACCCGGTATAATACGATTTACTTCATCTCCTCCAGCAGCTCCATCGAATAATGAGGGTCCATGCTCAGTAGAGAATAAAACCCCAGAAATTGGGTCAAAATCTATCCCTTGTGGATTACGATGCCCATAAGAATAAACATAAGAATTATCAAAAGGATTATCCTCTGGTATACTTCCATCTTTATTCATTCTCAAAATTTTACCACCAAGGGAATTAATATCCTGTGCAATATCTTTATTAGTAGCATCTCCTGTGGTTATATATAATTTTTGGTCTGGTCCAAATCTTAATCTTGAACCGGCATGAAATTTAGCCGCTGGAATTTTGTCTAGGAGTATTTCAACCTCTTTAGCTTGATTATTTATATCTGTTAATCTTACTACTTTTACAAACATCTGATTATTCTCCTCATAGGCTAGAGAAGTATAAATATAAGGTGAATTGGGATAATCAGGATCCAGTATCATACCCATCAAACCTTCTTCATTAGTTGCACTAATTTCTGAGAATTTATAAAAGTCAGCTTGTTTTTGAGAGTTTTTATAATATACTATCTCACCAGATCTCTGAGCAATATACATACTGTCAGGTGTAGGAAAAACAATACTCCAAGGTACATAAAGATTAGATATAACAGGAGTATATTCATAATCTAGACTTTTAGAAATATTTTGGCTATCTACCTCTAATTTAGAACCAGTCTCAATAACAGGACTTTGTAAAATAGCAGTATAATTAATAACAAATACCACAAATGCAATTATTACTATTAAAATTATACTTATAATAATAAATTTTTTAGTTTTGTGACTTTTCATATTTTGAATTTAAAATTTATATACAATTATATTTTAGCATATAAATAGATAAACTATTAAATTTATCTCCAGCTAATATGAGTCGTAGGGGATACCTAACTAAGAAAATAAAAATCTAACTAAATAAACTCTATTGCGTATCAACAAAAGTATAAACTAATTCTATAGGGTAATCTTGATTTTGAATTTTTAGAACTAAATTTTTGACTTTATTTGCAATATATTTATCTCCCTTGGGAATTGTAAATAATAATATAAAAGGATTTTTTTTATCTATATATTGACAACTAAAGCCACTAGATCCAGAAGCAATATTAATAGCTAGGTCAATATTATTCAGAATTTGGCTAGATTTTTGTCCACCTGCATAAATATTGAACATTGGTATTTCTAAATTTTCTTCCAACTCAGCTCCATTTAGTAATGGATCAAAATTAACAATGGCACCAAGAGCATGATGTAAATTTTTTGAATGTAATTCTTGAAAATGGAAATGATGTGTTCGAACTGTTACTTGTGAGTTTTTGTTCTCTAACCTTTCCTCAATTATCTGGGCAAAATTAGAAGCATATTTTTCGCTAGTAGAATCTATAAGTTTATCTTGGTCTCTAAATTTATCTAAGAGAGAGGCTAGAGGTTTTTTATCTCTTTTATTATTCAAAGTAGTAGCTACGGCTCCACATTTAGAGTGAGATGATACTACAATTTCTTCTATGGTAGGATTATTCTCACAAATAGTAATTAACTCGTCAGCCATTTTTAACTTTTCATCATTAGACATTGAACATTCGCATCCAGGCATACCTAGGGAAAGAGCATGATGAGAGGCGGTCAGGTATTGAATTCTCTCATCTATACAAGGAAGCCAAATCATTTTAGGTCGATTGACTATACTGTCTTTGATCACTTTAGCTAAATTTAGATTATATTTATACTCAGTTTTATATTTCTCTCCATTAATATCAAAAAAACCCTTGGTCTGCATAGTTTTTGAGATAGGGTCGCTGTATAATAAATTATGATAAGAGTTGGAATATTTAGACCACTCTACACTGCGATAAGTATCACAAGAATTGCTAGATTTATTCTCTCTATTTGCAATAATCTTGGCAGGTAAACTAATGACTGAACTTAGATAAGCATTTCTTGACATAAAAACACAAAAGTAAATCAGGTTGTAATATCAACCTATATAAAACTAAGGTCTAAAATTAACACTAAATTTTATTATAATATAAATATCATTTTATTGTCAATAGTTTATAAGTATGTTATATTTAGGGTTATAATTTTATTTAATTAAGCTATGAAAGATTTGAAAGTATATAACTTTCTAGAGAAATTATTTGGTATGGTGGGGAATATTCGCATTCACCCTGTAGATTTTAATTTACCTTGGTATAGTATTTATAAAAAATATTGGGTTAGATTGGGAGTTTCCTTGACAGTTGAAACTACGGTCTGGGTTTTCTTTACTACCCTACCTTTGATTATAAATTATGCAATCAAAACTCAAAATATAACATTAGTAATATCTTTAGGAATTGTTTTTATGATGTTATCTATAATGGTTCAGACTCATATGAGAAGCTATGTTTTAGCAGAAGCTGGTATTATGGGAAGTGTCTCAAATTCAGCTTATAAATTTTTTGTAAAAGTTGACCCCATTCATCATAGTACTAGAGAATCTGGTAAAGTTATCTCTAAAATAAACAGAGCGGTAGGGGCTTATGAAAATACCACAGATATTCTTACATTCAATATATTAAGATTTATAATTCAAATTAGTGTAATATTAGTTTCATTTATATATTATGACTTTACAGTAGGTGTTATAGCTGCTGGAAGTTTAATAATAATGTTAGTAGTATCTACAATAAGTCAAATTTTTATAGCTAAAAATGTAACTCCTAAAGATAATGATCAGGGAGATATTCAGTCTCAAGTAGAAGTAGAGAGTTTACAACAAGTAGCTTTAATTCGGTCTAGTTTTGCTACTCCCGAGCATATTCAAAAACTCAAAAAGACTAATATCAGAACTGGAGAAGTACAAGCTACAGTTTGGATGAGTTTTGTCTCAACAGCCTTTATCCCAAGAATTTTATTTGGGATATTTTTTATAATTATAGCTTTACTTATTGTAAGCCTTATTAAAACAGGAAACTTAGATGTTATTACAGCTATTTCTCTAATTGCTATGTATATGTCAACCTATAGTATTATATTAGCTGGTAGAGATATTGAAAGATTAGTCTCTAATATAGAAAAAATCAAAAACCTATACATCTATATTCGAGAATATGGAGATTCTAGTTATCCAGTTTAGCTTAAAAATATGTATTCTATTCAAATTCAAAATCTAAATCACTCTTATGATAGTATAGAAGTTTTTAATAATAACTTTCTAAATTTAGAAGTACCAAAAAGTCAAAAGAATAAATTATATGGAATTATTGGACCATCAGGAACTGGTAAGACTACACTTTTATCCATTTTAGGAGGACAATTAAACCCTAAAAAGGGTCAAGTTTTAGTCGATAAGGTTAATATATACAAAGTAGGAGATAAGACTCGCCGAGATATTATAGCCGTCCAAATGCAGACAGCCACTGCTCTTAGGGGAACTTTGAGAGAGAATTTAGTTTTTGGAATTACAGGAGACCAGAAGCTATGTGAGGATAATAATCTAATTAAGATCTTAAAACAAGTTGGACTATGGAGTCTTTTTGAACCCAAAGATGGACTTGAGACATTAATCGGAGAGGGCGGAGTGAATTTATCTGGAGGACAGCGACAAAGATTGAATTTTGCTGGATTATATTTAAGAGCTAAACATTATCATCCGAGCTTAATTTTAATTGATGAGCCAACCTCATCTCTAGATGAAATTAGCGAGCGAGCAATTACTCAAATGATTGATGAGTTATCCCAGAAGTCAGTCACTTTTGTAGTAGCTCATAGACTCAAAACACTAGACCAAGCGATAGGTATAATGGACACTTCACTAATTAAAGATTATCCAGAATTAAAATTTTACACCGAGTCAGAATTATTAGAAATTTCTCAATATTATAGAGATTTGAAGACTGGTAAGGCTGAGTTGGAGGAGTAGGGGGTTACTCCGGATTATTCAAAATATATTTTATTCTAGCTACTAATTCATCGGAATAGTGGACGGAGAAATGAGTTGCTTTGACTTGCATTTTGGGGGTATTATAATTGGCGATTAAGTACACTGGGCATTTACCTTTGGCTTCTCGGGTTAAGATTTCTTTGACTTTAACCAATGCTTCTGGTGTGGTGTGAGGAGGGATTATGATGTTTATCCCGACTATTTCAGCTCCATCTTGGGTGGTTGGGAGATTATTTTGAGCTTCTTGATCATTATATTCTGGAATCTCTAAGCCAATCTCCTCTACAGAATTACTGAGGGATGGAACTGATTTGGAAGTAGTCCATTTCTGAATATCTTCTGCTGTTAGAAGTTTGGCTTCAGAGGCTATGAATTGAGAGACCCCATCTTTATCCTGCCTTTTGCCTTTTATGGCAAATCCAGCTCCTGTATTGAGTTCCTCCCCAAGAGTTCGGTATATACTAGGGAAAATGATTACCTCTATATTATCTGAGATATCTTCTAGATTGAGAAAGGCCATCTTAGCCCCACTTTTAGTATTGATAATCTTAATATCCTTAATTACTCCAGTTAGGATTAGACCAGTCTTTCTTTTAGCTTCTTTGACCTCTTTGATATTTGGCAGATTTAATTCTGTTAGAATATCCTTATATTCATCAATTGGATGGGTAGATATCCATAGTCCTAAGTATTGATTTTCTAGCTCTAGAATTTGATTTAAATTCTCGGATGGATTAGCTGGGATTGTCTCTAGCTCTAGTTTCGGTGAGGTAGGAACTGTAGCTCCAAATAGTGAGTTTTGTGGCACTGTACTATTATTCTGAGTAGCTATAGTTCTAATAAAGCTAAGAATATTTTCTAAATTATGAATCAGGATATATCTTGGCTCAAATTCATCTAGAGCTCCAGCTTTTATAAGGGCTTCTAAATTCTTTTTATTCAGTTCCTTAGCTGGTATTCTAGTAATAAATTCTTCTAGAGACTTATAGTTTCCATTTTCTTTCCTCTCAGATTCTATGTATTCTGCCAAATTACTGCTCATATTTTTGATACTACCAAGACCATAGAATATAGTAGA
>CAZYEN010000024.1:0-47041 GCA_964646465.1 uncultured Candidatus Saccharibacteria bacterium
TGGGTAGATATCCATAGTCCTAAATATTGATTTTCTAACTCTAGAATTTGATTTAAATTCTCGGATGTATTAGCTGGGATTGTCTCTAGCTCTAGTTTTGGTGAGGTAGGAACTGTTGCTCCAAAGAGTGAGTTTTGTGGCACTGTACTATTATTCTGAGTAGCTATAGTTTTAATAAAACCAAGAATATTGTCTAAATTATGAATCAGGATATATCTTGTCTCAAATTCATCTAGGGCTCCGGCCTTTATAAGGGCTTCTAAATTCTTTTTATTCAGTTCCTTAGCTGGTATTCTAGTGATAAAGTCTTCTAGAGATTTATAGTTTCCATTTGTCTTTCTCTCCGACTCTATATATTCTGCCAAATTACTACTCATATTCTTGACACTACCAAGCCCATAGAATATATTAGAATCTTTACCTGTAAACTTAGCCTGGCTTATATTGACACTAGGGGGCTTAATAGTTAGTCCTAATTGTCTTGCTTCAGTTATATCTATGGCAATTCTTGCCATATCTTTAGCATCGCTATTTAGTAAAGCCACCATAAACTGTAATGGGTAATGGGCTTTAAGATAAGCAGTCTGATAAGCTATCATAGCATAGCAAGCCGCATGAGATTTATTAAATCCATAGTCTCCAAAAGGTTCTATTAATTCCCAAAGTTTTTCTCCAATTTCTCTTGATATACCTTGTTTTACTGTACCTTCAATGATATTAATTTTTTGCTCTTCCATCAGCTCTTTGATCTTCTTACCTACAGCTTTTCTCAAAGTATCAGCTTCGGGTAGTGAAAATCCTGCCACAGCTTGAGAGGCTTGCATTAGCTGCTCTTGGTAAATCATAATCCCGTAGGTGGGCTTCAAAATAGCTTCTAGATTAGGATGTAGGTAGGTTACCTCTTCTTTTTTATGCTTACGGGCAATATAGGTGGGGATAAGCTCCATCGGACCCGGTCTATACAAAGATACCATCGCAATTAAGTCATTGAATTCGGAAGGCTTTAGTCCAATTAGAGCTTTTTTCATACCTTGGGACTCGAATTGAAAAACCCCGGTGGTCTGTCCCTTTTGGAATAATTTATAGGTTAATTTATCGGTAGTGTCGAGATTATTGATATCTATTTTAGTCCCAGTCTGAGCTTCTATTAAGTTTAAAGTTAACTCAATCGTAGATAGGTTAGAGAGTCCTAAAAAGTCCATTTTGAGTAGCCCTAAATCTTCGATAGCATGCATTTCGTATTGAGTAGTGATGGAAGTCTTTCCTCCAGATTCAGAGATTTGTAGGGGAGTATAATTGGTGAGTCTTTTTGGAGATATCACCACGGCACAAGCATGAGTAGATGTGTGCCGGATAGACCCTTCTAATTTCTGAGCAGTATCTATAAGAGTTGTTACTTTTTCCTCTTGTTCATAGCGGCCTCTTAATTCCCTTGAATTTGCTAAAGATTTAGCTATAGTTTTTTGGTCAATTAATTTGGCAATAGAATCACATAAACCATAAGAATACCCTAAAGCTCTACCGGTATCTCTGATTGCAGCTTTAGCAGCCATAGTACCAAAAGTACAAATTTGAGCTACATGATCTTGGCCATACTTTTGAGCTACATAATTCAAAACTAACTCTCTTTTATTATCTTGAAAGTCAATATCTATATCGGGCATAGAAACGCGAGAAGGATTTAGGAACCTTTCGAAAAGCAACTGAAAGGCTAAAGGGTCAATATCTGTAATTTCTAATAAATAAGCCACTAAGCTACCAGCAGCAGAACCTCTACCTGGCCCTACTAAAACTCCGTTATTCTTGGCCCAAGTAATAAAATCTGACACAATTAAAAAGTAGTCAATATACCCAGCGTTTTTGATAACTCCAAACTCATACTCTAGCCTTTCCAAAATCTCTTTTTTATCCTGTTTAGGATATCTTTTAGTTATACCTTGCTCACATAAATGTCTTAGATAATTTTCATTGTCCAAAACCTCACCATTCTCAAGAGCTGGAACTTCAAATTTAGGCAATTGAATTTGGTATAATGGAATTTCTACATTACACTGGTCAGTAATAATTCTTGTGTTAGTAAGAGCTTCTTCTGGGATATTAAGTTCCTGAGATAATTTATACATTTCGTCAGCTGACTTAAGAGAATAGTCTTCTCCTACAAAACTAACCCTGTCAGGATTTTGGATATTAGTTTTATTTTTAATAGCCAGCATAATATCATGGGCGGTCCTCTGATTTGAATCAAGATACATATTATGAGCGGTCAAAACTAAGGGCAAATTAGATTTATCAGCTAATTTTATGAGTTCTTCATTGACTTTGATTTGATCGGGAGTGTTTTTAAGCGGTAAAAGTTCTAGATATAAATTCTCTTTGAATATAGATTTGTAAGCCTCTAACCAATTTTGTATTTTGTCAGATTTATGCAATATATAATCATCTATTTCAGACTGATAATTACCTGATAAGCAAATTAAATCTTCAGCATATAGTTTTAAATTATCAATAGATACAGGTTGATTAGAATTTAACCGAACTAAAGATACAAGTTCAATCAAATTAGTATAACCTTGATATGATTTAGCTAATAAAGTTAAACTATAAGGCTTAGAAATATCTCCGTCCAGACTAGATACAGATAAATTTACTCCCAAAATAGGTTTTATATTAGATTTAGTAGCTTTTTCATAGAACTCAATCGCCCCAAACATATTATTAACATCAGTCAAGGCAATCTCTGCAAAACCTAACTCTTGAGCTTTAGTAATAATATCTCCAATAGAACCGATAGATTCTAGAATACTATAATGAGAACGGGTATTAAGATGAACAAATTCCTTCATATAATAAAAATTTTCCTTTTATATATTATAACATAAAATATAATTATAAATTTTGAACTGTGGGGGCGACCTTATGTCGATTGTTTTTTAGCTAAATATATATTGAAATCCACCACCGGCACTGCATGACATCTACTCCAAAGGAGGACATACTTATAATTCACAATAATTTTATATGTTATAATATACATTATATGAAACTACATACATTTTATAGTCAACAAGATTGGATTCAGGCTAGTCTAGAGGCTATGGTTAGTAGTCTCTCTGAGCAGATTAAATTATCTGGAGAGCCTAATTTAGCGGTGTCTGGTGGAAGTACTCCTTTTGATATCTATAGAGAGTTAGCTGATCAAGATTTAGATTTCTCTAAGATAGATTTAATTCAAGTAGATGAGAGATATGTGCCAGAGACTTCAGTAGAGTCTAATTGGAGTAGTATAGATAATAGTTTTGAGGGGGTGGAATTTAGACAAATTGTTAGATTTGAATATTTATCCTCAATTCAAGATACTTTAGACCAAGTTCAGCAACATTTACCTCAGAGATTGGGTTTGACTATTCTCGGTATGGGTTTGGATGGGCATTTCGCTTCACTTTTTCCTGACGGGGAGTATTGGGATAAATCAGCATCAGATAAAGCTATTATCACTCAGGCTCCTGACTATTACCCTACTAGAGATAGATTAAGTCTAAGTCCAGAGTATATCTATAATTCTGAGAAAATCATTATTCTAATCAAAGGTAATGATAAATATGATAAGTTGCAAGAGTATATAAAGAATCCAATTGGGATTAAAAATTGGCCTCTAGAGTATTTGTATAATCACTCTAATTTGTCAATCTACACTTATTTAGAATAATTTGATATAATAAAAATATAAAAAACATATAATTAATGACAAAAAAAGCTGAAAAATATCAATTTATAAAAGCAATATTTGTTTTAATAGGCACTACTATTGGAGCTGGAATTTTAGCTATTCCATATAGTATATATCATGCTGGATATTGGGTTGGTATACTTTATTTAATAATATTGGGGCTAATGACTACTTTTCTAAACTTGATGTTAGGTGAAATTGTTTTAAGGACTAAAAAAAATCTACAAATTCCAGAAATAATTAAATTATATTTAGGTAAAAAGGGATATATAGTATCTTTACTAGCAATGTTTATTATTATTTATGGAGCTATGACTGCATATATTCAGGCTGCTGGAGAAATTATGAATATTTTAATCCCAGCCAATTCACTAAGCTGGTCTATTGTTTTTTTTGTAATCAGTACATATTTTATTATTAAAGGGTTGAAATTTATTAGCAAGTGGGAAGTTCTTTTTGTTGTTAGTATGTTTTTGATTGTCTCTACTCTTTGGATGAAGTCTATTTATATGGAAAGTATAGACTGGTATCAATTTAGATTAAATCCAATTACTAGTTTTAGTGAAATTATTCAACCTTATGGAATAATTTTATTTTCCTATTTTGGGGTAATTGCAATTCCGCATATGAAGATTATTTTATCTAGAAAAAATTATAATCAAATGCAAGCAGCTATACATATCAGTAATTCTATTATAATTTTAGTTTATAGTATTTTTGTTTCATTGGTAATAGGAGTTGCAGGAACACAAATAGAACCTTTGTCTATAATTACACTTGGTAATAAATTAGGATCTCAAACCCTTATAATCATTTCTATTTTTGCTTTATTTGCAATGATAAGTACTTTTATCTCTATGGGGTTATCAATGATCAAATCTTATATTTATTTTGGTAAAATGAAATCAAGTATAGCTATTATTTTGACAACTTTTCCACCAATGGCTTTTTTGTTGTTTGATTTGGTTAAATTTAATATAATTATTCAATATGCTGGGGGAATTGGAGTTAGTATTATTGCAATTTTGATAATATTAACTTTCTGGAAAGCAAAAAGTGAGGGAGAAGTTTTACCAGCCTATAGTTTAGGCCACTTAAAATGGGTAGGAATTGTGATGATTATTATATTCTCGTTTGGAGCTCTTAGTTTATTTCTCTAAAGCCTTAATTAGAGCAATTTCATCTCTTAAGTCTTTTGCTCTTTCAAAATCTAATTCCTGAGCTGCCTTCCCCATTTGTTTGGTTAGTTCTTCTATCATAAATTCTCTCTCTGAGATATCCAGGGCTGCAACTTTTTGTTCTTGGAGTTCCTTTTTCTTATCTTTAACAATACTAGACCTTATATCTTTTTTGATACCTTCGGGAATAATATTATGCTTAATATTATAGGTTGTTTGAATATCTCGTCTACGGTCAGTCTCAGCAATAGATTTTTCAATTGATTTAGTAATCTTATTAGCATATAAAATTACCTTTCCATTCTTATGTCTAGCGGCTCGTCCAATAGTTTGAATTAGTGAGGTTTCATTTCGCAAAAACCCTTCTTTATCGGCATCTAATATAGCTACTAGAGAAACTTCTGGTAAATCTAACCCTTCTCTTAAAAGGTTAATTCCAACTAAAACATCAAATTCACCTTGTCGTAATTTGGTTAATATTTCTGGCCTATCTAAAGTATCAATATCCGAGTGTAAATATTCAGTTTTAATACCCTTTTCTTTTAAGAAATCAGCAATATCTTCAGCCATTCTTTTAGTCAAAGTTAAAATTAGAACTCTCTCATCTTTAGTAATAATATTGCCAATCTCATCAATTACATCCTGAACCTGATTATCCGTAGGGCGAATTTCAATTATCGGCTCAAGCAAACCAGTAGGGCGAATAATTTGCTCAGCAATTCCCTCTGGCAACTCTTTAATACTTTGTAAATCCTGAATAGAATGAATCTGATTGTCTGTAGAGTTAGCTAATTCATATTCACTAGGAGTAGCCGAGACATAGACTATATGTGGAATTTTAGCTTCAAACTCATAGAATTTAAGTGGTCTATTGTCAGCGGCTGATGGTAATCTAAATCCAAAGTCGATAAGATTTTTTTTCCGAGCAGCATCTCCATTATGCATCCCACGAATTTGAGGCAGGGTAATATGGGACTCATCAACTAGAGTTAGAAATTCATTATCAGCTTCTAGAAAATAATCAATCAAAGTATAAGGAGGCTCTCCTGGAGTTCGTCCAGTTAGGTATCTAGAATAATTCTCAATACCTTTAGTAAATCCAACTTCAGATAGCATTTCAATATCATAATTTACTCTTTCCTCAATTCTCTGAGCCTCTACTAACTTATTATATTTCTTAAAAAACTTTACTCGCTCAGACATCTCATCCTTAATCAAAGGAATCATATTATCGACTTTACTTCGTGTAGAAATCCAATGTGTTGCAGGGAAAACTCTATAACCATCCATATATTTAGCCGGTAATTGTTCTAGAATTGAATCCTGATATTCATTATAGCTTATAGTCTCAATAGTATCTCCCCAAAAACTAATTTTGACTAGTCTTTTTTCTCCGGGTTCATGAATTTCCACCACATCACCTTTAATTCTGAAGCATCCTGGCTTGAAATCTATATCATTACGACTATATTGAATCGCAATTAAAGATCGCACAAAATCATCTCTTAAAATTTTCTGTCCCACCTCTACTATTAAAGATAAATTTCCATAATCTTCCGGAGACCCGATACCATAAATACAAGATACTGATGAAATTATAATTGTATCAGGGTTAGATAAAAGACTTTGAGTGGCGGCATGCCTTAATCTTTCCACTTGAGCATTAGTCATAGACTCCTTTTCAATATAAGTGTCTGATGAGGGGAGATAGCTCTCCGGCTGATAATAATCATAGTAAGAGACAAAATAATGGACATTATTCTCTGGAAAAAAATCTCTAAACTCCTGATATAATTGAGCAGCTAATGTTTTATTGTGAGAAATAATCAAGGTAGGCTTTTGATATTTTTCAATCAAATGAGCCATAGTAAAAGTTTTACCAGAACCTGTCACGCCTAGTAAAGTTTGATGAGTTTCTCCTTGAGATAATCCTTTACTTAGCTTCTCAATTGCTTTAGGTTGGTCTCCTTTGGGTTTGTAGTGAGATGATATCTTAAACTTCATATAAGTTATATTATAGCATAAAAATAATTATAAATGGTAAATTGTGAATTATTAATTTGCTAAAAGATAGATTATATGGTATATAAAATAAGTATTTTCACCCTGTCGCAATTAGACGGTTAATTCATTGACTAATACAGAAAAGACTAAAAAAGCCTTATCAAATATTAGGGAAGCAGCTAACGGCCTTTCCGATATAGACGAACAAACCAGAGGTTGGATTATTAGAGAAATATTAAGAGATCAAAATATTCCAATGCTAAACTTAGCAACTCCGGTTATATTAAGTTTAGCAAGCTCTAAAAATCTAGCTCTCATCGCTAAAACAGTAGATAAGATGCTTTTAGATTTAATATTCTAACCTTAGAACAGCACAAAAAGCCTTCCAAATATAAGGGGCTTTTTACTATGAATAATTTCATATTCGACAAACATCAAATATAGTATTTTTTGACAAAATATGGTATAATAATTTTAATAATAAATTAATATATTATGCTAGAACAAAATAAAAAAGCATTGCTAATTATAGAGGACGATATTTTTGTCCGAGAATTGGTAAGTATGAAGTTAAGAGAAGCTAAATATAAAGTTACTGAGTCTTCAGATGGACAAGATGGTCTTGATAAACTACTCGCTGGAGAATATAATATAGTATTATTGGATTTAATGATACCAAATAAAACAGGACTAAATATATTATCCGAGTTTAATAATAAAAAGTCTTCTAATTACAACCCTAAAATTATTGTTATGAGTAATTTGAGTGAACAAGATAAAATTACTGAATGCATAAGATTAGGAGCAGTTGATTATATTGTAAAATCACATTATTCTCCTACTGAAATAGTCTCCAAGATCAACAAGTTAACTCAATAAATATATGAAAAACTTTTTAAAAAGATGGTCTACTCTCACTAAAAAAGAACAGTATATAGTTATGGGGATAGCTTTAGTTATAATTAGTACTATTGGAATATTAACATATGCTTTTAGTAGTATTGGGGACAATAAAGAAGAATCTAAATCTGAATTACAAGAAGATAAAGAAATAACTTCTTCTGACTCTGCATTAGAACCTAGCGAAGAGAAAATTACTAATGCCAGCCCCCTTACAGGATTGCAATGTGATAATTATAAACAAAGACCAATTGCAGTTATGATGGCAGGAGATGCTGTGGCTAGGCCTCTATCAGGATTGAGTCAAGCTGAGATTGTAGTCGAAATGCCAGTAATTACCGGTAGTGTAACTAGATTGATGGGGGTTTATGTGTGTAATTTACCTGATGAAGTAGGGTCAATTCGAAGCGCTAGACATGATTATATTAGCTTAGTTAGAGGTTGGGATGCAATTTATGTTCATTGGGGAGGGTCATCTTTTGCCTTAGATGAACTAAAGACAGGTAAGAGATATACTGGAGAAGATTTAGGTAAAATACCAGATATTGATGCTATTTCATCCAGCGGCCCTTTCTTTAGAAAAAGTACAGTGCCAGCTCCACATAACGGATTTGCTTCCTTGTCAAAAGTTATTGATTTAGCCAAAAAAAGAGAATATGCTCTAGAGAGTAATCTAGAAGGATATAAATTCCAAAGTAAAAAAACCATTGAAAATGAAACTAAAGATGCTAAAAAAGCTAAATTATATGTAGGGTTTGGAGGAGTGTTTGCTACTAGCTGGGAATATAATAAAGATGACAATACTTATACTAGATATTGGGCCGGACAAAAAGATGTAGATAGGGGAAATAAAGACTCCGAGATTAAAGCCAAAAATATTGTAGTAATGAGAGCTTCATCTAGACAAATTGAAGGTCAATATAATGAGGTTACCATTTATGGAGAAGGAGAAGGAAAAGTGTATCACAACGGACAAGAGAAAAATATAACTTGGAAGAAAACAGGATTCAAAGATACATTGAGATTTTATGGGAATGATGAGGAAGAAATATTATTAGTGCCGGGCCAGACTTTTATTCAGGTTATAGAACCTGGTCAAAATTTAAAATGGGAGCTAAATTAATTTATGTTCTCTCTTATACATAAGCCTGTATGATTATATCAATTTCAGGACCAGACACTTATCGTTCTAGGGAAAAACTTAAATCTATTCAACAAATTGGTCTTCAAAAGCAAGCTAAACAAGAGATATTTGACTTTAGTGATATTGAATTGCCAGATACTGAAGATACTTTATTAGCTAAATTAAAGCAAAGTTTCAGTACCAGCTCTTTGTTTTTAGAGAAGAGATTTATTGTTATTAAAAACTTAATCAATCTACCCAAGACATTGCACACTAAAATAAAAAAAACATTACAAAATTGTAAGGACAGTAATGATATAATTGTTTTACTTTATGATACAGATAATATACCTAAAACTCATCCATTAACTAAATTTTTAATTGAAATTAAAGCCAAAGTTACACAATATGATTATTTACCAGAATCAAAATCCATAGCATATATTCATCAAATGAGTTTAGAACAAGGTATAGATATTAGAAGAGAATCAATTATCTATCTTGTTGAGTTTCAAAAAAATCAACATAAACATATTCAAGAAAAAATTGGCAGTAACTCTAAATCCAAAAAATCTAGTTTTAGAATAGATTTTTATAAAATAGACTTTATATTTAATCAATTATATAACTATTATGGAGACAAGCAAAATATCACTATAGAAATGCTAAAGGTAATATTACCACAAGAAAATAGAGATAGTGTATTTTCATTGGCTGATTATATTTATAAGCGTGATTATGGTAGCTATTTAACAACTTTGAAAAGTTTAGAACAAATGGGCATAGAAGGGATTCCTTTATACGCTTTATTTTTAAGCCAAATTAAAAATGCTTTAATTATAAAATTAGCTCAAGAAGATGGCAAACAATATAATGACTATATAAAAGGTCATCCTTATGTACTTCAACTGACAGCTCAAAGTATTCGCAATTGGAGTTCTAAAGACCTTAAGCAAATATATTTAGATTTAATAAAAGGAGATTATAGTATAAAATTCGAGGGTCAAAGCCCATTTGAGGTGTTAAGAAAGATAGGTATAAACTTAGTTTAAAACTAAAAAACCACCTTTATATCAGCGGTTTTTTAGTTAGAATATATAGTTCTTATTTCTCAGCTGTAGCTTGGTTTAATTTAGACATTAAGCGAGACTTTTTACGAGCGGCAGAGTTCTTTTTTAAGATTCCTCTTTTAGCAGTTTTGTCAATAGCTTTGTAAAGTTTAGGAATTAACTCCTTGGCTTTTTCAACATCTGTAGATAAATAAGCTACAAACTCTTTAACAGTAGCTCTTAGTCTTTTCTTAACTATGTTATTCTCGGCATTCTTTTTCAATGATTGTCGATGTGCTTTGATAGCAGATTGTGTAATAGGCATATATTTATCTAGTTACGTAAGGAATAATAGATAGAAATCTAGCTCTTTTCATAGCTCTAGATAGATTTCTCTGATGGCTAGCTCTAGTACCAGTTCTTCGAGAGGATACAATTTTAGCTTGAGGGGTGATGAACATCTTTAAGGTGATAGCATCCTTATAGTCTATAGCTACATTATTAGTGCTAAAGTAGCAGACTTTAGGAGCTTTCTTCTTATTATTTCGCATAAGTATATAGTTAACTAATTAAAATGGAATCTCTTCTAAGTCAATCTCATCCTCATCTAGGGTTACAGTTGGCAATTCCTCCTGTGGAGAATTATTTGGAGTAGATTTAGAACTTGAAGTTGGGGTGCTGTTTGGTCTTGGATTATTAGTTGTGGCTACAGTCCCGGAACCTTTGGGTCCAAATTGAAATGTATCTATAATAATTTCAGTTCTATACTTTTTTTGTCCATCTTGAGCCTCCCAAGATCTAGTTTGAAGCCTTCCTTCTACGAACAACAAAGATCCTTTTCTCAAATATTGATTAATAGTTTCAGCTTGTTTTCCATAAGCTACAACATTATGATACTCAGCAGTTTCTTGTCGTTGTCCTTGTTTGTCAGTCCATGTTCTATTGGTAGCCAAGCTAAAGCTTGCAACTGATGAGCCACTAGGCAGAGCTTTGAATTCAGGATCCTGAGTCAGATTACCGATAAGATAGACTTTGTTAAGATACATATAATTTGGTGTTAATAATTAATCTTTTTTGTTAGCTTTAGCAGTTTTTTTATCTGACTTACTAGCTTCCTCTGATTCCTCAGATTTGACCTCTACTGGTATTTCGCTTAATTCTATAAAGTCTTTTACTATTAAAAACCTTAGAATATTAGCTTCTCTTTGTAGAGTAGAATCTAACTCTTTTAATCTAGTAGATTCTAACTCAAATGTAGTAGTATAATAATAACCTTGTCTATAATGCTTAATTGGATAAGCAAATTTACGAAGATTATTTTCATCAGTCCCACCTCGCTCAACTGAAAAAGTTCTCTCAGTTGCTTTGGTAGAACCTTCTAGAGACTGAATCAAATCAGAAACTTTAGAGTTAACAGAAACTTGCTCTTCATTAGTTAACTCTGGCTTTAATATATAAGTAATTTCGTACAGCATTCTTTTATACAATAATAATAAACGGACATTAAATCTGTAGATACTCAGATTTATAAGTGCTTGATAAAGAACTGGCGAAAGATTAAATGCATTATAGTATAAAATTACCTTTTTTGCAAGTTTATATAAAACATCTATTGATAAAATTAGATATTTTATAGTATAATTAAAGCTAAATATTGTATAAGTTATAATTATATGTCCCTATCTATTGGTATAGTTGGTCTCCCTAATGTGGGTAAATCTACACTATTTCAAACATTAACTAAAAAGCAAGTCTCGGCTGAGAACTATCCTTTTTGTACTATTGAGCCGAATGTTGGGGTGGTACCAGTGCCTGATAATAGGTTGGATGTATTGGCTCATATTTCTAAATCAGCTAAAGTTATACCGACCACAATAGAGTTTATAGATATTGCTGGATTGGTTAAAGGAGCTTCTAAAGGTGAGGGGTTAGGGAATGCCTTTCTTGCCAATATTAGGCAGGTTGATGCTATATGTCATGTGATTAGAGTTTTTCATAATCATGATATTACTCATGTAGAGAATCGTATTGACCCGATTGAGGATGCGGACATTATTAATACCGAATTATTATTAGCTGATTTAGACCAGATTACCAAAGCTTTACCTCAGGTTGAGAAAAAAGCTAAATCTAAAGATAAGTTAGCTCTAGAGACTCTACCAATTTTACAAAAAATCTTGCCTTTAGTAGAGTCTGGAATATCGATTCGAGAAGCTGAACTGACACTAGAAGATTTGGAAATTATTAAATCTTATAATTTTCTCACTGCTAAACCTATGATGTATGTTGCGAATACCGATGAGACCTATACTTTAAGCCAAGAGTTGCAAGCTAAATTTAATAATATTATCCCATTGTCTATCAAAATTGAGTCTGAAATCTGTTTAATGGATACAGAAGAACAGCGAGAGTATCTAACAATGCTAGGAAGAAAAATGAGTGGACTGGACACTCTAATACAAGAGGGATATAAATTGTTGAGTTTAACATCTTTTCTTACTACTGGAGTTCAAGAGACTAAGGCATGGACAGTTAAACAGGGAGCTTTAGCTCCACAAGCTGGAGGAGTTATTCACTCAGATATAGAGCGAGGTTTTATAATGGCTGATATAATATCCTATCAGGATTTTGTGGATTGTGGAGGAGAGTTAGGAGCTAGACAAAATGGTAAATTAAGACAAGAAGGTAAATTTTACACCATTCAGGATGGGGATGTTTGTCACTTTAAGTTTAATGTGTAAACATTTATAATTTTTAGTAACTTATGATATAATAAATACAAGTAAAGTATTAGTTTATGAGTATTTCTAAGTCTAGATTTGATACGGTTCTAAAAAGAATCTACTTTAAAGGGCCAGGAATATTTTCTTCCGGGGCTAATAGCGATCAGAAAAAAGAATATATTAAGGTTATATTCGATGATGCGTTTGATAGTTATGGGGACGGTAGAGATTTAGCTACTATTGAAGAATGGCAAGAAATTAAGAGTCAGCTATTAGCTAATAAAAAAGATATTTTGACAGATCAAGATATAGAGATTTTGTCAAAAGTAATAGAATTAGAACTAAAGTAAAGTATATGGTGGTAAAAGATGTTATCAAACAAATTTGTGAAGCCGGTGGATTTATTCATGGTAGTGAATCCGCAAATGCAGTGCATAATGCAGTAACTAGTGTATATGGATCAGAGTATAAACAAGTTACTGTTGATAGTGTGTTAAGATATAAAGAACAAGTAGAAAAAAAATTATATACTCATAACTCTACATTAGCAAATACAGCAGTAAGGCATGTTAGGGAGGTAATGAGTAAATTAAAGTAATGAGTTTTTTAGATCAATCTCAGCATAGAATAGGTGAAATTAAAGAAAAGTGGAGTCAAATTAAACTTGGTATTGATATAGGAAGGTTAAAACAAGAGCTAAACTCATATCTTGAACAATCAGAAAACCCTAATTTATGGGATGATCCAGAACTAGCTCAGGGTGTTTTAAAAAAACTATCTCACTCTCAAAAAAAACTTCAAGATTTGGACAATATCCCAGATACTATAGAGTTTGTGGAGCAGTTAATTCTAGAAAAGGATTCGGATTTAGAAGTTGAACTTCAAAATTTAGAAAAACAAGTGAATACTTGCTGGCAAGAAATGTTTTTTAATGAAGAATATGATGAAGGTAATGCTTTATTGTTTATCCAAGCTGGAGCTGGAGGGGTAGATGCGCAAGATTTTGCGGAAATTATAACTAAAATGTATATGTCTTATGCTAAGTCTCGAAATTTTGAGATAGATGTGATAGAATATATACAAGGCCAAGAGGCTGGTATAAAACGTTCTTTATTACAAATTAAAGGTCAATATGCCTATGGAATTTTCCGCCAAGAGCGAGGTGTTCATAGACTTGTTAGGGTCTCTCCATTTAATGCAGCTGGATTAAGACACACCTCATTTGTGATGGTACAAGTCTTACCAGAAATGGATGAAATTAATTCTAGTGATATTATTGTTAATACAAACGATATTAAGGTGGATGTATATCGTTCACAAGGTGCAGGCGGTCAGAGCGTTAACACAACAGACTCAGCTGTGAGGGTAACTCATATTCCAACTGGAATTGTGGTTGCAATTCAAACGGAAAGATCTCAGTTGCAAAACAAGACTCTAGCTCTGAATATCTTAAAGTCTAAATTATGGGAGTTAAGACAGTCAGAATATAAGCAGGAACAGCAATCACATACTGAGGATGTATCAATTTCATGGGGTAATCATATTCGATCTTATGTAATGAATCCGTATAAATTGGTTAAAGACCAGCGAAGCGGTTTTGAAACCACTGATGTAGATAAGGTTTTATCAGGTTATTTAGATGAAATAATCACTTCAGTACTAATCAAAAAAGATAAACATTAATTAGTAATATGATTTTATTTAAAAATGTAACAAAAGCTTATGGAGAGGAAGAATCCTTTGCCATAGAAAATATAAACTTAAAAATTGAAAGCGGAGAGTTTGTAGTCCTAGTCGGTCAAAGCGGTGCTGGAAAATCTACTTTAATGAAGTTAATAACCGGAGAACAAAGACCTGATAAAGGTGAGGTCTTTTTAGGAAAAACTAGAGTTAATGATTTGAGATATGGGGATATGCCTAAACATAGAAAATCTCTAGGTATTATTTTTCAAGACTTTAAGCTTTTACCAAGCAAGACAGCCTTTGAAAATATTGCTTTTGCAATGGAGATTTTAGGGAAAGATAATTTAGAAATTAGTAGAAAAGTACCTAGATTCTTGAATATTGTAGGTATGGGTGCTAAAGCTAATAAGTTTCCTAGTCAAATGTCTGGAGGAGAGAGACAAAGGATTGCCATTGCAAGAGCTTTGATCAATGAGCCAAAAGTTTTATTAGCAGATGAGCCAACAGGAAATCTAGATGTGTTCAATAGCTGGGATATTGTAAATTTATTGCTTAAAATAAATGAGCAACTTAAAACTACTATTATTTTTGCAACCCATAATAAAGAGGTGGTAAATAGTATTAGCAAAAGAGTTATCAGTCTTGACAAAGGTAAGGTTATTCGCGACAGTCTGGATGGAAAATATATTATATAAAACATAAACATTAATTATATGGACTTATTCTTCTCTACTATCATTCGCAGTATAAAATATGGCTTCCAAAACTTTGGCCGCAATATATTTTTATCTATTGCTACTACTAGTATCATGGTTTTGACATTGTTTGGACTTGGATTTTTTATGGTTATTAATCAGATTAGTAGTGATGCTTTAAGCGGTATTCAAAACAGAGTAGACATCAGTGTATATCTAAAAGATGGGCTTGAAGAAACTCAAGTTAATAATTTTATTGGTTTTGTTAAAGGAATAAAAGGCGTTAAAGAAGCTAATTTGATTACAAAAGAAATGGCTTTAGAAAAATTTAAAGAAAATTATAAAGACAATCCCTCTATTATTCAATCTCTACAAGTATTAGATGAAAATCCTTTGCCGGTAACATTGACTATTAAAGCTGAAAATAGTAATTTTTATCAAAGTATCAATGACACTTTGATGAGTTCAGATTATGCTGAGTCTACTATTCAAGAAACAGATTACCAAAAAAGCACCTCTAAAGATATTATTGATAGACTTAATAATATAATTAGAGTTACTCGTAATGTTGGGTTTAGTGTAATAATTGTATTGGCTACAATAGCTGTTTTGATAACTTATAATACCATTAGATTAACTTTGTATTCTTATCGCCAAGAAATTGAAATTATGCGATTAGTTGGAGCTAGCGACGCTCAAATTAAGGGACCCTTCTTTGTAGAAGGAGTTTTGTTTGGAGTATTTGGAACATTTATTAGCTTTCTTATATTATTTATAGTAGTTTTATTAATATCTTCTGGGGTAAAAGAGTTTATATCTGAGTCACAGCCATTAAGCGAATATGTACTAGCTAATGCTTTCTTTATAATAGGTATACAATTAATCGTTGGAATTATTTTAGGAGTAGGAAGTAGTTTGATTGCCATTAATCGTTATTTGAAAGTCTAATCTATAAGTTGTATGCAGTTGTCTGATATTGATATAAAAAAAGCACTTGAGGAAGGAGATATTACAATTAATGATTTCGATGAAAAAAGACTACAACCAGCTAGTTATGATGTTCTTTTAGGCTATGAATTTATGATATTTAATAATCATAAATTTGAATGTATAGACCCTAAAAAACCAATACATGAGTTTATGGAAAAAGTAGTTTTATCGAGTCAAGATGAATATTTTGTAATCCATCCAGGTCAATTTATATTAGGAGTGACAAAAGACTATTTTGGGTGTAATGAAAAATATGCCTGTCAAATTATGGGTAAGAGCTCTCTAGCTCGATATGGACTAATTGTACACACTACAGCAGGATTTATTGATCCAGGAAATAAACTTAATGCCACCTTAGAATTTGTTAATACCAATACTGTTCCAATTCGTCTTTATCCAGAGATGAAGATAGCTCAAATTGCTTTCTATGAGCTAAAGACTCCAGCCCAGAATGCTTACGGAAGCTCTTCTCTTGGAAGTAAATACTATGATTCTAGAGGGGTTCAGGCTAGTGATATGCATAAAAATTTTGATACTCAAGATTTAAAAAATATAATATGAATCAATCACACTTTAAATTTAGTATATCAGACCCAGACAAAACAGATTTAGTTATAGTCTCAGTCACAGATACCAGAACCGGATATACCGTGAGAACTGCTCTACCAAATTCAGGGAAACAAACAGCCTCTATTATGGCCTTTGCAGGGGCTAGATTTTCTCGCTCAGCACTATCAGCAGAGGAGTTATTTCAAGAAATCAGGCAAGCGGGTAGTAATGCTAATGAAAAGTTAGCTAATATCTTTAGGAATTACGGACATTCCTCAGTCGCAGATATGGCTCAGCTTTTTGCTTATATTGAGCAGATTCCAGACCATTACTCTACTATATTTTTTAATGAAACCAGTGTTGGAGGTGGACAACAGAGATCTACTAGATATCAAGACTTTGGTAATAGTAAGCCTCTAGGATTAGACAGTTTAGGGGTAGATTCTAATTCAGATGATTATGACAAAGTCAATCAGAGCTTATTAGATTTACAACAATATTCTTTGGATAAGTATAAATACTGGCAAAACAAACTGACTACTGAATATATTAAAGTTTATGAGATAGATAAGGATAATAAATCTGAAACTGGAGCTTTATTAGCTAGAGTTTTTGACTCTACTAGATATTTTTTACCATCAGGATTGATGAATAAAACTTCCCTAGCCTATATCACCTCCGCTCGCGAATGGGCAAGATTAATCTCAGTATTCAAAGCTTCTAAAGAGTATAATTTAGTTTGTTTAGCCGAGCAATTAGAGGTATTATTTGCTCCAGATCATATTCAGGCTCAACAACTTGGCTATACTCCAGAAGCCCCTGATCTGATTCGCCATACTGAGGCTGATAAAATTACTAACAATAATCTACTAGCATTGCAACAGTATATACAAGCTGAATTACAAATAGAGCAAAATTTAGAAATATCAAAAATTATCAGCTACCATAAAGTAGATGCAGAATTATTAGATATTAATCTCAGTGCTGGAGCTAAAATTTTGTTACAAAATATTATAACTTTATATCCTAATGCTAGTATTAAATCAGTTTTAGAGGTTATATCTAATTTAACTCAGGAACATCAAATTCAAATTTCTAAAATTTTATTTAAAGACTTTAATCATCATAAGCAAATGGGTAATTTATTCCGAGTAAACACTCATAGTTTTGCGCTGACATGTTCCAATTCTGAACTAAGAGATTTGAATCGACATCGAGCTTGGGGTAGATATATTCCAGCCTTTAGTACAAATCAATACAAGAAAACATTATATACGGGATATACTTTACCACTTTATCTGACAGATAACCCAAAATTACAGGCAATTAGACAAGAGTTTGAGCAAGATTTACAACTATATTATAGTAAACTACAAAATTTTATTGAGATTAGTTCAGAATATGAATGGTTTCCTCAATATATTTATATTCAATTATTACCTTTTGCGCATGTTTTCACGTCTTTTTTTCATGCCTCTCCAAAAGAAATTAGTTACATGACTCAATTGAGAATTAGACCGGGAGGACATATTAACTATAGGTATTTAGCCTATAAAATCATAAAACTGTCCTCACATAGTGAACTATTAATGCAATACATAATCCCAGATACAATTATTGAGCCCGACTCATGCTCTCGAGAAGAATTTATAGATAGAAGTTAATTCTGCATCCTCTTAACCCAACAAAATAATGCAGAAATCTAAAACCAATACATCTAAGATTGACCTTAAATTTATAAAACCATATATAGGCTGGTCGGTGGTTTTAACTATACTAATTTTTTTGTCTAATGGAGCTAATTTGCTTATTCCTAGAATATTGGGTAATAGTATTGATAACATTAGTCAAAATAGTAGTATTTATAAATTAGCTCCAGACATATGGTTGTTATCGGTAATATCCATATTTGTACTATTAGTTTCTTTAGTACAAACTATTATAGGAGTATATGTAGCTGAAAATGTAGCCCGAGATTTTAGAGATGATTTAATTGAAAAAATATTATCCCAGCCAATAAGTTTTATTAATGAACAAGATTACTCAGAGTTATTTACTAATATAACTTCAGATGTAGAACAGGTAAAAGATATAATTTCACAAGGTTTTGCCAGCATATTCTCAGCCTTAATAATTCTTATTGGTAGTGTGATTTTGTTATTTTCAATCAATGTTAGACTGGCTTTGATAGCTATTATTTCTTTGCCAATTATTATAGCTGTTTTTACTTTTATATTTAAAAACATATCTAAGTTATTCCGCTCCTCTCAAGAAATATTATCTAAAATTAATAAAGTAATCAATGAAAGTGTGTTAGGAGCAATGTTGATTAGAGTCTTGAATGCTCAAAATTATGAAAATATTAAATTTGACAAGATTAATCAGCAAGGAAGAGAGGTTGGTTTTAAAATTATTAATCTATTCTCTAGCTTAATTCCAGCAATTAATTTGGTATCTAACTTTGCTATTGTAACTATTATTTGGTTTGGAGGTAGACAAGTAATGGTGTCTGATTTAACTTTGGGGGAATTTAGTGCTTTTATTTCATATTTTAACCTTTTGATTACCCCAATTTTCATTTTAGGTTTTGTTAGTAACTTCATCTCAAGAGGCTTCGTATCTTTAAATAGAATACAGCAAGTATTAAATGCCCCAGAACAAATAAAATCGGATTCTAAGAATTTAATTAATCAATCAGTGAAAGGTAAAATTACCTTCGATAAAGTATCTTATGAAGTGAAAGGTAAAACTTTATTAAAAGAAGTTTCCTTTGAAATTCATTCTCAGACTAAAAATGCTATTATAGGTCCAACAGGATCAGGCAAAAGCCTTATATTATCATTAATTACAGGTTTAATTCAGCCAAGCTCTGGCCAAATTTTAATAGATGATATTCCTCTTAAAAAATGGAATCAAGATTATATATTCAAAACTATGGGATTAGTATTTCAAGAAAGTATTTTATTCAATACTACTCTTCGAGAAAATATTTTATTTAATACCAAAGTAGAAGAAGTAGAATATCAAAAAGCACTGATAACTTCTAATGTATACGAAATAGTAAACTCTCTTCCAGAAGGTACTAATACTAAAATTAGTGAGCGAGGAAGCAATTTATCTGGAGGACAAAAGCAAAGAATAATGTTAGCAAGAGCTCTAGTTAGAAATCCAAAAATACTGTTATTAGATGATTTTACAGCTAGGGTAGATATTAAAACTGAAAAAGAGATTATTAGTTCTCTGGCTAACAATTACCCAGGTTTAACCTTAATATCAATTACTCAGAAAATTGAGCCAATCCAAGATTATGATCAAATTATTTTGATTATGGAAGGAGAATTATTGGCTACTGGTACACATTCTCAATTATTCAAGAGCTCAATTGAATATGCTCAAATTTGGCAAAGTCAACAAACCACTTAATATGAAAAGCGCTTATAATATATCTCAACCCAATAATGAAAAACAATCTTTTGAACAGTCTATTGCTACAATTATTCCATTATTTGCAGGGGAGTCAAAAAATTTAATCATTATTGTAATTACAGTTCTTATTAATATTGGGACAGGGGTTTTAACTCCATATGTTATTACTAGAGCTATTGATGGGCCAATTACTAATAAAGATATTCAATCTTTAGCTTTTATATCTGTTGGTTTGATTGTATTATTTATAATTTCAGCTATTGCAGCCTATGGACAGGCTAGAATCATGGGATATGTTTCACAAAGGGTTTTATTCAGACTAAGAGCTAAGGTATTTGCTTCATTACAAGATTTACCTATAGATTTTTTTAATCGTAATAAAGCAGGAGATTTGATTTCTAGAATTAACAATGATACTAATAAAATTAATCAATTTTTATCAGAAGGAGTTTTGCGATTTACCTCACTATTTTTCTCATTAATTGGAATAGCTGGGATGATGTTATATTTAAACTGGCAATTAGCCAGCATTGTGTTTTTATTAACAGCTACAATTCTTATTATAACTAGGATAACCACTCCGTTTATTGAGAAAATTAATAAAATAGGTTTAGAAAATCAAGGTTCATTATCCTCAGAAGTACAAGAAGGATTATTGAATTTCAATGCCATAGTAGCTTTTCAAATTCAGGATTATTATAAATCTAGTTTTAATAAAATTAGTGAAGATGTGTATAAAACTAAAATACAAACTAACATTTTGAATGACAACATAGCTCCACTATATACTTTTGTAGCTAATTTATCACAAATTATACTGTTAGCTGTAGGTTTTAATTTTATACTTTCAGGTACGATTACTATTGGACTTCTGATTGGTTTCCTTGCTTACGCTCAAAAATTCTTTGAGCCACTTCGTATATTAGGCTCTATAGTTGGTAATTTACAAGGAGCCTTAGCTGCTTGGACTAGAGTGCAGGAAATAATTAGTTTAGAGAGTAATCTGAAAGTAGAGGAAGATAAATCAGGGGTTAGAAAATTGAAAACCAAACATATTTTAGAGTTTGAAAATGTAAGTTTTGGTTATGATGAAAAACTAGTAATAAACAACATGAGTTTTGTTTTAGAAAAAGGCAAAACCTATGCTCTAGTTGGCCCAACAGGTGGAGGTAAAAGCACCACGGCTTCTCTAATGGCAAGGTTATACGATCCACAACAGGGAATAATCAAACTTTATAATAAAGACATCAGGACATATACAGAAACAGATAGAACTAAAGTTACTGGATTTATATTACAAGAGCCATTTTTATTCACAGGCACTATTGCAGACAATATCAAGTACGGAAATCCAGATTTAGAAATTAAAACTAACAAAGAGTTAATAAATATACTCAAAGAAAATAATTTATTAAACTTAATAGCTAGCTTTGAAAATGGTATTACAACAAATATAGAAAACAATGGCATAAGCATAGGACAAAAACAAATCATATCATTTATTCGAGTAATTTTAAGGCAACCAGAACTATTAATTCTAGATGAGGCAACAGCTAATATAGACACAGTTACCGAACAACATCTACAAGATATTATAAATCAACTACCAGCAACCACCACCAAAGTAATCATCGCTCACAGGCTTAATACAATCAAAAAAGCTGATAAAATATTCTTCATTAGCCAAGGTATACTCACCCCAGCCGAAGATTTCCAACATGCTATAAACTTAATCAAAACCAAAGACGGGGAGAGTTAGAATTATCCCCCCACAATGTATTTGTCCTATACACCCCCTTACCATAATTATAAAAGTATGCTAACATTGCCATATAATTAGTATTTTTATGAGAATTAATAAGTATTTATCCCACAAGGACATCTGTTCCAGACGAGAAGCAGATAAATTAATCCAAGAGGGCAAAGTCTTAGTAAATGGAATAGTAGCTACATTGGGTTTAGATGTACAAGATGGAGATAAGGTTGAGGTTATAAATTACAATAAAACCTATGTCTATTATGCATATCATAAACCAGTAGGCGTAGTCACCCATAGCCCACAAATAGGGGAGAAATCAATCCAAGATATTACTAAATTTGCTGAGGATGTATTCCCAGTCGGTAGACTAGATAAGGACTCTAGAGGGCTTATTATACTCACCAATGATGGTAGAATTACTAAAAAAGTTCTAAGCCCAGAATTTAGCTTTGAGAAAGAATATATAGTCACTTTAAATCGAGCAATCACTCAAAAAGATATAGAAAAACTAAGGGACGGGGTCAAGATAGATACAGGTTATCACACCAAACCCTGCCGAGTTAGGAGACTAGATGACAATATTATCAAAATCACTCTCACAGAAGGCAAAAACAGGCAAATTAGGCGTATGTTAAAGTCCCTCAAGTATAATGTAATAGATTTGCTCAGAATTAGAATTGGCAATATAGAATTAAACGATATCCCCGAAGGAGGATATCGCAAACTCAGCGAACACAAGTTATTAGGGAAGTAAGGTTTAGTTAGCTTCTCCAGGCAAGATCAATATCTACTAATAGTTTTTTAAGACATTACACTACTGTACACTGAATATATATTATGATATGATACTTATGTAATAATATAAATTAAAAATATGAAATTTATAAAACAAAATATAGTCATAATAATTGCTTTTTCATTACCAATTCTACTAATAATTGGAGTGGCGTTGAGTATCTATATTCCATCACTTTTCCTATCAACTACATATAATTTTGTCTATACAGTCTGTGCTGATGGAATCAATAGTAATTATCCATATAACTGTAATAATTACATACAAAAACGTTACTCTGTTGTAAACAATAGAATTGTTATAAATAATATAGATCCAATATTGGATTCAGACAATGATACAATACCAGATATTAATGAAAATTATACAACCAGAATTATTTTACATGATACAGAAAAAAATGAAAGTAGAGAAATAACCTTTGAAGAAGCTCAGACTTTGACATTGAATAATTTTGAAAAATCTCCTGATGGAGTTGCTGTTACTGGTAATTGGAGCGGAGGCGGGGACTTCTTTATGTTTGGTGGGAGCTCTTCCACATATGGGTATTATCTCACAAGGGGAGAAATTAAAAAGAAACTAAACCTTATATATAGCTCTGACCAGTATTACTATAGAGACAGCTTCCAATTTATCGGCTGGGTCTTACCAGGAAGAAATTAATTATTAGTATTTGTTTAAATTTATGAATAAAGAAGAATTATTACAAGAACTTTACATTAAGTTAAGCACGGGAGAAATAAAGCCTGAAGAAATATTAACCCGCTTTAATCTTATCTCTCCATCACAACAAAGTATAGCTACATCAGGAAAGACTAAAAAGTTTACTCCTTTTTCTATAACAAAAATGCTTTATGTCTTGGGCGCTGCTATTGTGGTTATTGGGATTATTATTTTTGTCTCTCAAATTTGGTATGATATTGGATCTTTTGGACGCATAGTAGTTACTTTAGGTCTTGGAATGTTAACTACTGCTATCGGATCAACTCTACTCAAGAGTAAGCCAAATGACAATATTGGAAATGTTTTTCATGCTATTGGTGGTTTATTGATTCCAGGTGGGGCATTGGTCACACTCTCAGAATTGAGTAATGATGTAGTTTCCTTGTGGCCTATTACAATTACATTTGCAGTCATTTCTACATTCTATCTATTGCTAAATTATGTACATAAAAGTCCTATTTTAACCTTTTTCTCAATAGCAAATGGGACGGCTTTTATATATTCTTTTGTAGAGTCGGTTGTAGAGCCATCATCATCATATTATTTTTATAGAGATTTGTATTCATATATAACCATGATAATAGGTACAAGCTATATATTACTCGCATACGCTTTTCGTGATGGTTGGAACAAACCACTTATTGCTGTATTGAATTTTTTTGGTATTATAGGATTTCTTGGGGCTTCATTTTCACAAGTCTTTGATTCAGTCTTATGGCAGCTACTTTACTTTATTCTTGTATTTGGAAGTGTATACCTATCTATATATCTAAAAAGTCGAAGTATCCTTGTTATAAGCACACTTTTCCTTATTGCCCATATTTCATATATTACGAGTGAATATTTTGCTAATTCACTCGGATGGCCGATATCACTAGTCTTTTTAGGGTTCGTATTTATTGGACTTGGTTATGCTTCAGTTAATATCAATAAAAAATATATCGCAAACTAATAAAGCAAGAAAAGTATTCTCATAAAAAATAAAAGCCCCGTCTCATGCGGGGCTGTCGATTTAAGATATATAATCTTGTGTAACTAAGATGTGTAATAATTCAACTAAAGCATCAAAGTTGTTTTTTGGAATGTGTATATGTAGCTGATCTCCATCGTTTTCAAGCCTGCATTCAGATAGTAGATGACGGAACTCCTCTTTATTAGGGACGGTAATACATTTATAAACATCTGGAACCTCGTGCATTTTACTTTGTATGACAGGCATTTTTGTTTTGCAAAGCTATTATAAAATAAAATATTTTATCTATTATCCCAAATTTGATTTAAAGTAATGAAAAAGGCTCAATCTTGAATATTGAGCCTTGATTGAAAGAAATGAACGTTCTTTAACGTGTTGAGAAGGCAAGTTCATCTTTATATTTATTCCACTCTTCTGCGGTCACATATATATAGAAGTTACCATATGAGTCTGGAAGACTTGGGTTTGCCGTTTCCCATCTATTTAACTCACTGGATAGGCTTGTGTGGGTAGTTGAAGTTGGAAGAAGTACATAACCCTCTGGTGGAGTTGGCATTGTTTGACACTATGAACGTCTTCTATAAAATATCACAAATTTAAACCCATCTCAAGTTTATTTAACTATCCGTCTCAGATACGCAGGTATATGAACTAGAATTTCATAGGGAATAGTCTGGCATATTTTGGCAATATTGCTAACTGAAATAGGGGAGGAATTATCATTGCTAATTATAGTGACTATATCACCTAACTTGACCTGAGGGACACTAGACACATCGATGGTAGTAATATTCATACTAACTCTACCAATAATTGGACAGAGTATTCCATTGACTTCAACTTGTCCTATATTAGAAAGCCTTCTATCTACTCCCTCAGCATATCCAGCTGGGATGGTAGCTATTAACATATCTTTTGGAGCGATAAAAGTATTGTTATATCCAACAGGATCACCTTTTTTAATAGACTTTACTCCACTTATAATAGTTTGCATAGATAGGGCTAGTTTGAGCTTGATTTTAGGATTATCTATTATGCTAATACCATATAGACCTAGACCTAACCGAGCAAGATTATGGGTGTTATTAGATTTAGTATGAAGTACTCCAGCTGTAGCTGATATGTGATTATAAGTAATGTTTGGAAATTCTTGAATTAGAGATTCTTGGACTCGCTCCCAACTTTTCAATTGTTTTTTGACAGATTGGCTTGCAGTATTATCCGCATCAGCAAGATGGGAGGCGATACCTTCTAGAGTTAGATTGCTATTATCTTTGAGAATTTGAATCACCTGCTCTAACTTAGAGATTAGTACTCCCTGCCTATGCATACCAGTGTCAATTTTGAGATGAAGATTTAATTTTCTCTGAGATCCAGCTAATTGCTGTAATTGCTCTAGGCTAGTAATACAAAAACTAATTTTAGAAAGTCTAGAGTTTAGGATAATGTTGGGTTCAACATAACCAATAATCAAAATAGGGGATTTAATATTATTATCCCGCAGTAATCTCGCCTCATAATAAGAATCTACGATTAAAAAGGGGAGTTTTTGCGAATCTAAAATCCTAGCTACTGGCACTAAACCATGCCCATAGGCATTACTTTTCAGTACCGGTGCAAACTCTAACTCAGGATAGGCTTGTCTATAAGTTGACAGATTATCTAAAATAGCTTTTTTATCAATATAAATAGTAATCAAAGAGGGGAGATTAATAGGTAAAATCTTAGCTCTAAGCCTCCGAATAATATTCCAAATATTCATATTTTGAATTATATAATGATAGCTTTAGTATAAACTTTCCACTAAAATATGCAAGATAAAATTAATTAAAAACTGTCCTCCCCCAAGGGAGATGTCACGAAGTGACGGAGGAGGACAATTAAAAATCAAGAATCTATATTACAATAACACCTACAATGGGCACAAAACTAATGTCACCACTACTTGACAAAAATGCATTTTTGTGATATATATGTAATTGATAACTTGTTCATCTTTAGGTTTATTATGTCCACACAAGGACCCCAACCGCCCCCATTCCTCCCCTTAGAGAGGAAGCCAGAGCATGTTCTCCGTATTCAGACGGAGCCGAGGCTCCCGTCTCCTCGTAAGAGGAGGAGTGATAAAATGAAAAGCATTTTACTTTTCATGATGGCATCAGCCATTATGGGGATGGTAATCCCCGCAGGATTAGGGGTTGATATGATATCCCTAATCTGGAACTCTATCCGTAGTTCTCCTGTACCTACGGAGGTACACAAGGATTGACCTCCTCACAAACTCATCCCCCCTCCTCCCGACACCTTGTCGAGGGGATTTTCTTTTCTCTAATGATTTCTAATTACAATTTGTTTATCAATTTCAGTTGGTTGGAAGATTTTAGCAATTTCATCGAAAAGCCCTTTGGCATTATCATCATTATCCTTAGTATAATTACAGGTAAAAACATTCAAACTAACATAACCAAACTCTGGCCAAGTATGAAAGGCAATATGAGATTCTGCAAGTACAACAGCTCCTGTAATACCAGGTTCAAATGAATGATAATAATCCCCAAGTTCATTAAAACCAAAATTTTTAATCAAATCTGATATCTGAGTTCGGAGTAACTTCATATCAATATTAGCCAAAAAAACTTTATCAATACCTTTGAGATCACCCACAATCTCTATACCCAAATTTTTCATAGAATTTAGTATATTATAAATTTTAACAACCGCTATATCATAATATATTTTTTATATATTTACAAGGGTTTGTATAGGACAAAAAATTATGAATTATACCTAATACATTGTCCTCTTATTCTATCTCACTTTTACCTTATAAATATATAATACAAATATAGCCCATAAGCTCCCAACATCAGATAACCTTCAATTTTACCAACTTTTCTAGCGGTAAAGATAAAGATTAAGATAAACATAAATACAGTCACAGCTAATAAGGTAAGTATATCTGCCAAATTTTGACCAGTAATAGGAATTGGATTAATAAGACTAGTTACTCCTAGAATAAAGAATATATTGAATATATTAGACCCCACTACATTCCCAACCGCTAACTCGGAGTGTCCCTTGCGAGCTGCTGCAATACTAGTAACTAGCTCAGGTAAACTAGTTCCAAGGGCGACAATAGTAAGTCCAATAAATCCTTGAGCTAATCCCAATTGACTGGCTATATTAACAGCATTATTTACTAATAAATAGCTCCCAGAGGCTAAAAAAGTAAGCCCTAACACAATATATACTATAGACTGTGTGATAGACATAAGTTTAATCTCAGGCGCATCATCCGAGTTATTTTTGCTAATACTAAAGGTATAGTACATAAAAATCACAAAGAATAACGATAAAATCAAACCACCACTGATACCAATGGTATTAATAGTCTCAACACTATTCAAATCAATAGAACCTAGCTCTAATCCATCAATCTGATTTCGAATCCCAAGTATAGTCACCACGACAGCTCCTAAAAGAGTGAAAGGGATTTCCTTCCAAATAGTATTATGAGGTATATTGATAGGGCTAATAATAGATGTAACACCTAAAATCAGCAAAAAGTTAGCAATATTGGATCCAAAAATATTTCCGAGTGCCAAGTCATTAGCTCCTTGAGAAGACGAGACTATAGAGACAAGTAATTCAGGAGCACTAGTTCCAAAAGCAATAATAGTAAGCCCAATAATCATAGGAGCTACATTGAATTTTTTGGCTACAGCAGAAGCTCCATCTACTAATAAATCTGAACCCTTGATTAAAATATATAAACCTAAGAATAATAGAACAAGTGTAATCAGCATAGTATAAATTATATTAAATTGTAATCAATATTATAGCACAATATCCGATATATGTTATAATTAAATTAATTCAATAATACAAATATGAGTAACTATAAAATTGCAGAGACAGCTGGCAGGATTATGGCCACTAATGTCCCAACAGTGGGCTTGAATGACACTATTCAAGACATTCATAAACAACTAAAAACTAAAGTCAAAGACTATGAAAGTATAGGCTATATTTATGTAGTTAATAAAAAAAATGTTCTAAGAGGTGTTATAACAATCAAAGAGCTATACTGTCTAGACCACGACCAAAAAGCCTATCAGGTTATGGCTAGGAAGTTGATTACAGCTAAACTACATACAGATCAAGAGAGAGTTGCACTTTTGGCCATACAACATAATATTAGATCTATCCCAGTAGTTGATCCAAATGGAGTTTTTCAGGGAGTAGTCACTTCAGACACCATACTTAATGTATTACATAATGAAAGCATTGAAGATACCTTGAAGTCAGTCGGAGTAGGCAATTTAGACAATCCAGCTGTTAATATAATTAAAGCAAATGCAATTACCCATTTTAATAAGCGAGCCCCGTGGCTATTAGGAGGTTTAGCAGGAGGTTTGGTAGCAGCCTATACCGTGAGTAGATTTGAGAGCTATCTGGAAGCCCAAATTTTATTAGCAGCCTTTATACCTACCATAGTCTATATGGCCGATGCTGTAGGTAGTCAAACCCAGACTATATTTATCCGTTCTCTAAGCTTGCAACATCAATTAAATTTATCACAATATATAAAAAGAGAATTCAATATAGTAATGTTATTAGCAATCGTATTAGGTATATTTAGTTATCTATTAGGAGCGGTTATTTTACAATCATTTAGTTTAGGAATGGTTTTGGGAGTTTCACTTTTCTTTACCATTATTATGGCGAGCGTTATAGCTATCTTACTACCACTAGTCTTATCTAAACTAAGAATAGACCCAGCCATAGCTAGTGGCCCATTCGCCACAGTTTTGAGAGATATACTCAGTTTATTGATTTATTTCTTAGTGATTACAGTTTTGATGTAGTGGGTTTGAAACATAATATAATTTATAATATACTATAGATAATTAAACTAAATTATGCAAACCATTCAAACCACTGAAGAGTTACAACAAAAAGTTAATAGTCTAGCACAAGACGAAGTTCTGCTAGATGTTAGGACGCCTGAGGAGTTTCAGCAAGGACATATAGCAGGGGCTATTAATCTTGACATTAGTCATCCTAATATAATGCAGGAAATTGTGAATTTAGATCATTCCAAAACATATATAGTATATTGCCGAAGTGGTGGTAGATCACAACTAGCCTCAATGATTATGCAACAAAAAGGATTAAAAGTAATCAATAGTAGTGTAGGTATTATCCATTGGAATAAAGCGGGCTTAGAACTAATTAAATAAACTTAAATCAAATGAATTTTACAATACAGAAATTATCCAAACTAAGTCTAGGACTAATAATACTGGTTAGCTTAATAGTACCTTCTATCAGCTCCGCCAACCCAATCTCTGGTTTATTACCAAGTGATAGCTCTGTTAATTCACAAGGAGAAGCTCTCAAAAATAAACAAGAGACCAAAGCCGAATTACAACAAAAGCAAAATCAACTCTTAAGATACACAGATAAACTAAATATAGAAATCCAAGATTTAGAGAGACAAGAACAAGAGTTGCAAACCAAAATCAACAGCCTAAATGATAGTGTTAAGAACTTAGCTCAGGTAGATCCTAAAAGTAGAGACCAGGAAATAATACAACAGCGTAAAGACACCGAAGATAATCTCAAAAAAGAATTAGATCAAGCCAAATTAGAATTAGTCGAAATCCAAAAGCAACTCACTGAAAAAAGAGGGCAAGTAGAAGTAAATAGGGAAGCTATAACTAAAATAGACACTCAAATACAAGAAGTTAATCAACAACTAGAAGAGCAAAAAAATCAATTTTTCAACACTATTATAGCTAATATACGACAATATGTCCCATATATCATTGGCTTTATAATTTCATTTATAATCTATTTATTCATCAAGAGATTAAATCAACAATATGCACCACCAGCCATCAAAGATTTATTTTCAGTAGCCATCAATATAATCTATTTAATAGGAATAGTATTAATGCTAACCTATTTATTCATAGGACAGTTTAGTAATCTCTTTACAATTATATCTCTATTCTCAGCCGCTTTAGTAGTGGCATTACAAGATTTTATCTCAAGTTTTTTTGCATGGATATTCATCCGAGCCCGCAATAAATTCAAAGAAGGAGATATAATTCAAATAGCTGGATTTAGTGGAAATAATCAATACTCAGGACGAGTCAAGAAAATCGAAGCCTTCAGAACTTTGTTAATGGAAAGAGAAGGAACTCTAGAGGGTGAGAAAATAGACAAAGAAAGAGTTACCGGAAGAATAATCTCCATCCCTAATAATATGTTCTTAAAACAACCCGTCATCAACGCTACACAAGACAATAAAATAGTCTGGCAAACCTTAGACTTAATTATAACCTTTGAATCCGACTGGAAACAAGCTAAACAAATTCTACAAAAAATCATAGACAAAGTGTATACCCCAGAATACATCAAAGAGCATAAAATTACCCAAGCCTATGTACCACAAATTTATACCAGTATAGCTGACACAGGAGTAAGATTATCTATCTGGTTCCCCGCTAGTGTAGGAAGTTATCGAGCAATGCTACAAACTCTCTCAGAAAATATTTTATTAGAATTTAAGAAACAATATATCAACCTCGCCTTCAATACCATCACAGTAGAAATGGCAGACAAGAAAGCTAAATAAGCTATATGCAATATTTTCTCATACATGGCTATGGCAAAGCCCTCGACATACAAGAGCCAACTATCCCAGCTAATGGAGGTTTTTATATCTTTGATACAGAAATATCTACCAAACAAGCCTATCCCTATATCTGGGCGGAAGCAGTTCAGAGAAACTTCCTCACACCCTATAATTTAATAGCCCAAATACAACTATACTATAGAGAAAGATACAAAACAGAAGACACAAAAGAACATCAAAGATTATATCAAGAATTAGAGTCCCAAAAGCCTAAAACCATCATCGCTCATTCCTCAGGAGCCAGATTATTAGTCAATTATTTAGTAGACTATAAATTACCACCATCAGTCCAAACAATCATATTCGTCCAAGCAGATATCAGTAGGGAAGAATTAAATTTGGCAAATTTACCGAACCAAGCAAAATTTATAAACTTTTGGTGCTGGTGGGATCCAGCCCTTATAACCTCCACATTACTCAATAGATATATCCCAATCGGACTATGTCCACCAGAGCCAAAATATTCCCAATTCTACCCACTATACAAGCTCCCCAACCCACATCAAAATATTTGGAAAGATAATAAATTCAAGCAAATTATAGAAGAGACAATTATATGAAAAGCCCCCCCAAACACAAACTCTGGCTAGAAGGCCTACAATACGCCTTTAGCAAAGATAAGAATCTATTCACCCAAACCTTTATAATAATAGCCTTACTAATAATCTTAGAAATATATCTAGAAAATTGGGAGCTAATCAAACAAACCATACTATTCGGTAGCCTAGTCATAATCCTAGAACTCATCAACACTACCATAGAACTAATTTGTGATTTTATACATCCAGAATGGAATATACAAATCAAGAGGATCAAAGACATCGGCTCCAGCATAGTCGCCATCGCCATACTCACCACCCTCACAATAACAGCAATAGATATTTGGCTGTTGGTTAGGGGGTAGGAGGATGTGTATAGTTGCAAAACATCGTATAATGTGTTATAAAAACTATGTTATCTCGCACCAGCTGAAAACTGGAATTTGTACCTTGACAAAAAAATTCAACATCATAGTCAGAATATCTTTTTTAGATTACTATATTCTTAATAGCCTTGCCCAGGATGGTATAGATTTTCTGAATTCATTCAGTAGAGCTATGAGGTTAATTAGATTTATATCTGAAGAACAACTAACATCTAATGATGTTGTTATAGAAGAAACCAATGCAAATGTTTTCTCTAGAACAGTTTTAGTTTTTGGAGATTCGATCAATCTCAACTTGAAATATAGTAGAGGAATATCCCTATGGGTACTTTTACATAGTCTGTATAAACAAGTAACAAGTTTTGAATTTGAGTTAGAGCTTCCTAGTTCAGAAGAGATCTCAACTAATTTGTTTAAACTGGAACAAAAATATAAAATAAATTATCCAAAATATGAGAAGACAGGGATTTTAAATATAGGATTAAGATTATATTTTGAAATTTACTGTGGATCAAAACTAGGAAGCACATTCTATCTCAACGGTATACACATTACAGGCATACTTAAACAAAATGCTTGAAAAAACTTACTATTCGTCCTCATTCCTCTCTTAATAATCTTACTCCTCTCTCTTTCCTTTCTAATTTGTCTACGATCATCTCATCTAGTACATTGCATAACTAAACAACAAGGAGTATAATAAAAAGAGAAATTTAATACAAAATACATGCTAGAGATATTCGGTATTATTTCCCCTCTATTTATCATTATTGTCGCAAGTGCAGTCTTGCAAAAATTTCATTTTATCCAAGGTGATTGGTCGGGGGTATTAAATGACTTTGCCCTCAAAGTGGGATTACCTGTTTTGGTATTTACCTCTTTGGCTCAAACTTCATTTTCTTTTCTTGAAAAAGCTCCCTTGATTATTGTTAATTCGGTATTTATTATCGTCAGTTTTTTATTAGCTTTATTGTTAGGAAAAATTCTCCGTTTATCTGGTCGTATGGTAAGAACCTTATTTATGTGTTTTGGATTCGGGAATATCGCCTATTTAGGGATTCCCGTCTTAGTACAGACCTCAGGAGAAGAAATTTTACCCAATGCTAGTTTAATTATAGCTATATATGTCTTTTGGTTCTTTTCATTAGGGATAGCCTATCTAGAATATAAAACTCATCATTCTAAAAAGGGAATTCTGATGACTACTGTGCAGCATATGATCAGAAATCCTATTTTAATTGCAGTTGTCCTAGGTGTTGCTGTCGGAAGTTTGGGTATCAAGTTACCTAGCATTATATTAGAATCTCTGAATATGATTACCGCCTCAGTTACTCCTACAGTTTTGATTGTCATTGGTCTCTTTATTGGAAAATCTCATCGAGGTACCATAAAGGAGTGGATTCCTGTTATTGCATTTTCTTTTTTCACATTAATCCTGTTCCCCGCATTATTATATTATGTAATTAACTTATCTAGCTTATCTCTAGACTATTTTGGGAGTTCAATTGTGATGGCAGCAATGCCTTTAGCTATTACTCCTTTTGCCTTGGCAGATACCTATGATTTAGATAAAACCTTTATTGCTCGTTCCATTGTGTCCAGTACTATTTTATCTGCTATATCTTTGCCTTTATGGATTTCAGTTATACTGATAAGATAATAGATTATACTCATCCGTATCATAGACACATATTCCATCTTCATGCCAGAGGACAAATTCTTGTATCCCCACATCAAGTGACATTTTGCTACATATGGTGCAATAGGGATTCCCTGCTCGAGTAGCACTATTCTCTTCATCTAATCGCATAAAGTATAGTCTTGAGCCTATTATCTTGTCTGAGTTACGCGCAAGGGCATCCATAATAGCTCTTTGCTCTGCATGGATACAACAGGTTTTGTCCGTCACTTTACGGTGATAGGAGTCTTTATCATGATTACATCGTCTTTGATTTTCTTGATTATGGGCGGGACTATTGATACCCTTGCCGATAATCTGATGATTAGCGACAATAATAGATCCACATTTACTTCGCTCACAACTTGCTGACTTTGCAAGCTCAGCGGTATATTCCAAATAGTTCTTTGCCTCTTCCTCTTCTTTTCCTGATAAAGATCTCATATAATGAATTCTCTATCCTTAATTATATCAAGCATAACGTTTGTCCTCTTTTCAAGATTTGGTAAATGATCTATTGAGAAAAAATCTAATTCTAAACCCTCATTATCATTAATCTGTAATTCTCCCTCAAATTCGACAGCCTTAAATAAAGCTATTACACTATACATCTCATCATTATTAGGGTATTTATAATAGAATTCTTTTCCAGAGCAAGTTTGAATAAACTCAAATTTGCTACATATTAAATTTGTTTCTTCAAAGAGTTCTCTTCTAGCTGTCTCTTCAAATGTTTCACCGAGCTCCATAGCTCCACCAGGTAATCCCCAATCATTTGTATCAGATCTATGTTGAAGTAAAATCTCCTTATTTTCATTGAATACAACAATCACAGAACCTGGTATTAATAGAGGTATGCTACCTACTTTCTTTCTTAGACTCAAAAGATAATTTTCTTCTTCTTTTAGCATACTTATATCATTAAAATCTACCTATTCTTTATTATATACTAATATAGAGTAACTTACATCTTTTCCCACACCTCATCTCTTTGATTTTACTCCATATTTATGGTTTATAATATTATTATCTTTTGCCTCTTCCTTCTCTTATAAATATCTCATAAATTATTTCCCCTTCTGCGTTGTTCGTTTTTTTGCTTCATTGGTAAGAGCATAGCTTTCTCTTCTGGTAATTGTTTTAATATATTCTACTTTGCGAAATCGTAATGCACTCCAATCTTCATCGATTGATACTTGTCTGACTGGTTCTAAGTTATAGGTTCCTAATACATGAAAACCAGTATCACGATTAAACTCACAGGTATATCGTTTTGAACTTGCTTTGGGATAACATAACCAAATTATCGTATCACCAATAAATTTATGATTATTCTCTGAAATAAACGTATCAATTTCAGATTGAGTTGTTACAAAACATAAAATAAACTCGATTTCTTTTATATGTACTGTATCTGCTACTATATGAGTTATCGATTCCATCTTTTGTAACTCCTGTTTAAATGTCTGTGAAGAATTAATAGAAACAATATGAGAATGATCTTTGAAATTTAATTTTTTAAAAAGTGGAGTCATATATGTATTTAATAATTGAATCTTTATACAGAGTATAAGAAAAGTATGTTCTTGTCAATATCACAGAATGGGGGCATTGTACATCTTTGCTTCGGGAGAAGAAGTGTGTTCAAATATTTGAGGGGGGGGGTGAAATTAGAGGTTAACCCACTAGTTTTTTTACTATAGTTTGAAAGGAGATAAATTTTATCAGTAGACAAAATTTACATAAATGGTTATAGTTAAAATATATAGATCAAAATATTTTTAAAACACAATTCAATATGGATAATTTATATCAACCAATAAACACATTAAAATCAATTAGTGACAATCTATGGATTGTAGATGGTTCCATAATACATTTTTATGGAATGCCATTTACTACAAGGATGGTGGTAATAAGACTTGCTAATAATGATCTTTGGATACATTCCCCAATTAATTTGACCAGTGCTTTGAAGCAAGAATTAGACAAATTGGGCAATGTCAAATATCTAATCTCACCGAATAAAATTCACTATTGGTACATACAGGATTTTCAAAAAGCCTATCCGGAAGCTATCACTTTTGCTAGTGATGGAGTGCAAAAGCGAAGTCAGAGAGCAGGGCAATCAATACGATGGGATAAAGAATTAAAAGATTTAAAGCATAATTATTTCCCAGACTTAGAAATTCTACCAATGTATGGTAATCGATTTATGACTGAGTATACTTTTTTTCATATCCCAAGTAAATCTTGGATTGTGACGGATATTATAGAAAACTTTGAGCCTAATAAAATCAATCCATTTTTCCGAGCTTTAGCTTATTTGGGAGGAGCTTTACATCCCAATGGAGGGACGACAAAAGATCAAAGAACATTGTTTTGGGGAAATCATAAACTATTAAAAAAATCAATTGACAGAATTAAATCATTGAGTCCTGATAGAATTATAATGGCTCATGGAAAAATATTAGATAAAGATATCGCCTCTGAACTAAATAGAATTTTCGCTTGGGTTGAGTGAGATGTCTTTTAACTTATAATAACTCATGAAAAATGATATACTTGATATATGAATAATTTGTTATCAATAGTAAAATCTTGCCATTTCCGTACAATCATTTCCAAACCCCAAATCAATAAAGAATTAAAATGAATATAACTATCATAGGGGCTTCCGTTGGAATAGGATTAGAAGCGGTAAAAAGGGGATTAAATAGAAATCATTCTATCACAACACTTTCTCGATCTGAAATTGAAATAGAAGATAAAAAATCGTTAAAAATGATACTTGGTGACGCCACCAATAAAGCCGACCTAATAAAATCAATTCAAAATTCAGATGCTCTAATTATAACATTGGGGACTAGACAAAGTATGAAGGATACCACTCTTTTTTCAGATTTTGCAAAATTAATTGTGGAAATAAATAAGGAGAACAAAATAGATATTCCGGTTATTGTGGTTACCGGATTTGGAGCTGGCGAAAGTAAAAATTATGCTTCTTGGCCTGTAAAGATGTTTTTAAAATTATTTTTAAAAGATGTTTATGACGATAAAACTAAAATGGAAGAAATTATCACTAATTCAGATCTTAATTGGACAGTTGTGAGACCAGGAAGACTATTAGACAAGGAATTAACAGAAAAATACCATATTGAAAACAAGTTATTCAAAGGAATTAAGGTTGGCAAAATTAGCAGACAAGACTTAGCAGACTTTTTAATAAAACAAGCAGAAAAACAAACTGAATTAAAAAAATATATTACTATATCTGAATATTAGTGTTAAAACAAGGTTTAACGCAAAAATTAGAGCCTATCGCGGGTTTAATATATCTTCGTCTTATAAATTTACTCCACTATTTTGTTTCTAAATAGCTATCAAAATAAATAGCATGACAAGTGTATCCCCCTGGATTTTTCTGCAGATAATCTTGATGATATTCCTCGGCAGGCCAAAATCTTGTAAACTCTTCCAGTGTTGTGACCACAGGAGAGTTCCACCTTTGTGAATCATTCACTATTTTTATAAAATCTTGGGCTTGTTTAAGCTCCTCATTGTTTTGATAAAATATTGCACTCCTATATGATGTACCTTTGTCGTTGCCCTGTTGATTTAATGTAGTCGGATTATGAATTTGAAAAAAGAAATCTAACAAGTTCCAAAAGCTAGTTAGCTCAGAGTCATATTCTATCTTTAATGCTTCAGCGTGACCAGGGTGATTTTCATATGTTGGATTTTCATTTTCACCACCAGTGTAGCCTGCTGTTATAGATATAATTCCAGCCTGACTTCTCATTAACTCTTCTAAGCCCCAGAAACATCCACCAGCTAGATATGCTTTTTTAATCATATTATTTTCCTTCGATAAATTTTAATGAAATCGAATTTACACAATGACGAATATTTTTATCAGTCAAATGTTCACCTTCAAAAATATGTCCCAAATGCCCACCACAACGACTGCAAGTAATTTCCGTTCGGATTCCATCAGCGTCAGTAGTGCGTGTAATCGCGCCAGCTATCTCATCGTCGAAGCTTGGCCACCCACAAGTGCTTTCAAATTTATCTTTAGAATTATAAAGCGGGGCATTACACTGCCGGCAAACATACACCCCATGGGCAGTATTGTTTACATACTCACCCGTAAAAGGCATTTCAGTACCTTTACCGATTATTACTCTCTCCTCTTCTTTAGTTAATTTGTTTAATTTCATTTTGAGTTCTGGTTATAGAGACTGTATATTAATTTGCTTAATACAATGTTATCAAAAATACTAAAATTTGGCAATGAAAAGGGTTGGCACAAGTTGCCTTCCCTCGTGTACAATGTTCGAACCTTTGAGTGGGGGAGACTCTTGAGTCTCTATTGGGTTAGGGGAGTATAGGATTTATTATATTATAAGTGTACCCTACTAGGCCCCAGTTTATTAGGAGTAAGAATATTACTAAGTCTATAAAAAAGAATAATGCAAGTGGATTAGTAGACCATTTATTTTGTGACTCAATAAATTTTTCTACACTTTCCCATTTCTGAGCCTTCCATGCCCATTTATTTCCTTGTAAGCCAAACACTACCAATATAAGTATATTAATAATCGGAATAGGCATTAGGAGTACAGACCACCATATAGACCATAAGCCATAAGATCCTGCCCAAATATATGAACTATAAGTTGCACCCCAATTCCAGACTTGTATTTCTTTTGGAACAGATCCATTCTTATCTCCAGAGCGCTCATCATACTTAATATTTTTCTCCGATTGAGTTTTATTTGGTAAAGTAAATCCTAGTATAACTAGTGGAATTATTAGGATGGCATTAATTATTCCTAAAATTAGCATGTAGATATAGAGGAGTGTAGATAGGAATAGTAGGGTATTGTAAATAAGGGAGCTAATATCAGAAGCTCGAGGATATGGAAAAATCTTGTAAATAAGATCCACAATATTATCAATAAATAATATGTCGCCTGTCCATAAAAAGAAAATTGATAGAGAAATTAGTGCTAAGGTAATAAAAGGCAGTATAATAAGTCTCAAATCTAATCTAGTACCTTGTATAGAGATTATATACCTAGGAGAAGGCTTTTTGTTCGATATAGACATATATATTTTATTAAATAGATAAAGTTACTATAAATAAGTATACTATCAATTTATTGATCTGGCTATTATATGTATGAGTGCGGGGAGGGTCTTCGTGTCTGTATTAGATGAGGGTAGTATAAGGTATATATAAATTATAATCTTACCCCACTACCTTCTCACTATAGTTTAGGAGAAATGAAAATCCCCCGCGGTGGCGGGGGGGGTGTGCTAAGTAACAATTACTCGGGGGTTTTCAAAGTTTCCCCAAGTTTTTTGCCCACGTGAAGTAACGTAAGACCTGGCCACAGTGCAGCGGCACTCACACCTAGCACTAGTCGGGATGTAGATAGCTCTCCTTTCGGGTATTCTGGGCCAAAGGCACCTATACCGAAGGAAAAACCAAATCCCAGTATTGAGTATGATACCAATACGATCAATGGAAATAGATCGATGGACTTTTCCTGTGCTTCTGGAGCAGTGGAGGTGTGGTTCTCAGTAGTCATTGAGAATAACGAACATTAACGAAAATAATATAGCATATTATTGCAATTTTGTCAATACTAAACAACATTATATTTTAATCTATACTTCAGGTACCTATAAACCAAAAAACACCTAAAATAAGGTGTTTAAAGGGAGTTGTCTCCGCGAGTAAGATTGCAAACCAGTCGTGAATGGGATTAACTCCTTGGAACCACTCGGTTTTGGTATTTCCGCCACGGGAAACTCCCGTTTCCCGACCCCTTCCCCAGGTTCTCATCCTACTCCTCAAAAAATCAATAACAAAAATAAAACCAGGTAAAGACCTGACATTATTTTGTTTGTCTCCGCGAGCTGGAGGATGTTCGAACCTTTGAGTGGGGGATATAGTGGTGTCTTGAGAAGGCTTAATATAATTGACAGCTATTGACAAACATCAATGTTTATGATAGATTTGATTGCGAGACATTTCTGTCTCATTACACCTTCGCTTTGGATATTTATTTCAATGGCCAAAAACACAGGTGGTGGCACCAAGTCCAATTCGGGTGGACGCCCCAGCCAAAATACGGGGGGATCGGGCGGAACCAATGGTACCCGAGGCAAGTAGTCCTCAAAAGTAGTCACTAGGCTCCAAGACTCAAAAGGGTTGGCACAAGTTGCCTTCCCTCATTATTTTATATATAATGAGTATAAGTTAAACAACATTATTATGCCCAATATTAAACATGGGATATATCAAGGGATAAAGACAACAGTAATACAAGACAAACAACAAATTATGTCTTCTGTCTCTCTTTGGTTTGCGAGAGGATATGCGCTTGATGATGCTAATGCTCAAGGTTTATCTCATTTTTTCGAACATCTTTGGGCAGGAGGAGATGATGAATATACTAAGGCAAAAACTTTAGAAGAGTATGGTATCAATGTCAATGCTTATACAACAGCATATTTAACCTATTATTATCATATACAAGAGCCAACTCATCTAATATCCTCACTAAAATTATTATTGAATAATTTTGACCAAGCCCCAGTATCTAGAGATAAGTTTGAAAATGAAAAGAAAATTATTGCTCAAGAGAAAAAAGATTCAGAAACTGATATAGAACGACGTACATTTAAGAATCTTTTTTTTGGATCGTCTTTGGCGCAAGATGTATTTGGAGATTTAGATAATATTTCATATGAGCAATATATTGAGTATGCCAAATTACATTATACTAAAGATAAGGCTCATTTAGTTATCATCTCTCCTGATATCTCGTCAATAACCTTAGAGGAAACTGACATTTCTAATTCTTCATCTACTAATACAATAATAGAGAATATCTCCTCTAAAAATATAGTACTCAATGCTTTAGAAGACAATATAAAAGTTGTATTAAATTATGGACTGCAAGGGTCTTTTTACTATAAAGATTGTGCCTCACTTGCTTTATTACGCACAGCATTAGGAAATTTTTGGACATCAATCTTATTAAGGGAGCTCAGAGTAAAAAGGGGGTTAATATATTGGGTTGATACTGATTATTATGACTATGGAAGTTCTTATAATATAGTAATAACATATAATATAAATAAAGACTCTCTTATTGAATCACTACATATAATTAACAATGTATTACATAAGTTAGCACAATATATTACAACCGAAGATATTGAGAGATTTAAAACATCACAAATAAGTGCTTCTAAACAATATTATTCTAGTATTTCTGCATTGACTGAGTTTTATGGTTATTTATTACAATATCCGGAGGGGATTAGATATACTCCCGATGACTACTATAATAATATTAGGGCAATTTCCTATGATGATGTAATATTATTAATGCAAAGATTTATTTCATCACCTATAAAAGCACTAGGACTCAAGGGTAATTTATCGGAGGAGGATTGGCTAGAAGCTCAGAAGTATATATAACTCAATTAATCACAATGATTAATCTAACAATAGAAGAATTTAGTGATTTGGGGAAAGAAGATTTTGTTAGAGATGTATTAGGTCAACAGGCAAATCTCGTAATACAACAATCAGATTTATCAGCTTTAGCCTTACAATATGCTGAAGGGAATATCATTGATACAATTAATGAGCATATTAAGTCTTTACAGGAATATAAACAAACTCAAAATCTACTTATTATAGTATTATATACAGATTATACGCAATTATCTCCAGATATACAGAGTCAATACACTCAGGAATTCTTTGACAAGTACTATGAATTTTATCGAGTATATTTACCAATACATTTTGGTCTTGTAGCAAATTTTATTAAAGTTCATGATGAAAATGGGACTCATATTACCTCACAATATATTCAAGATCAAATTAATGCTATTATTGAGCATGATAGAGTATGTCAGGCAAATGTAGTTTGTTATCGAATACAGAATAATGAGCCAGAATTTTTGGTATTAAAGAGGAATCCAGAAAAAGGTTCTTTTTGGCAAAGTATTACAGGTGGAGTACATATACAAGGACTATTATCAGATAATGCTCTTAGAGAATTACAAGAAGAATTATTTATTACCGGTAAAGAGAATAATCTAACAGGTACAGATTATGTATTTTGGTATAGAGAAAAAGAAGGGATTATTTATGAATTATCTGAATATGTATTCGGATATAAGCTAGAAGATACAGATGAGCTTGCTATCAGTGATGAGCATACAGAATATGCTTTTCTTCCTCTCGATGAAGCAATTGAAAGGGTGAAATATGATGGGAATAAAGAAGGGATTAGGAGAGTTTACAAAGTAATTTCATAACTAAAAAACAGCTTTAAATAGCTGTTTTTTAGACTTGGCTCCGCAAGCTGGAGGATGTTCGAACCTTTGAGTGGGGGATATAAGAGTTACCCCACACCTCTCTCACTATAGTTTAGGGAAAAAGAGATTAGAAATTGTATTTTTGTATAGATGAATATAAAAATTTGACAAATAATAACAAAAAGTATACTATCTTAATATAGATTTTAAACATATGCAACTTATATGAAGGGTAGATATATAAATTTCATTGTACCAAGTATTATTGTAATAGTGGGTATAGTAAGTAGTATATCTATAGTTCGTAGTAATGTTGAATATACTCAAAAAGAACAAGAAATTATCAATCAAGGATTGAATGAGTATATTGATCCTAGTAAGGCACTAATTTATAATCAAGAATATACTGTTATAGAGTATAAAGATAATGTAGACAAGGATAAAAAAGATAAACTAGAGAATATTTTACCCAAAGCCACTGACGAGAGATTAGAGGTTTCTTTGCAGTATACAGATAATACCACAGATAAACTGAAAGATAAAAAACAGGACAAACAAGTGAAAAGTCTCAGTGTAAATTTAGATAAAGTACAAAAAGAAGAGATACAAGGTAAAAAGGAAGAATACGGTATTAAGAATATAACCTCAATTCCAAATAAAGAAATAATGGATGGAATATATCCATCTAAAGAAAAAATAGATAAAATAAATAGTAATATACAACAAGAAAGACAACAAATATTAGATTATGAGAAACAAATAAAAGTAGAAGAAACTAAGAAGTTAAGTTTACAAGATAAGTTCAAAAATTTTATACAAGGTAATAAAGCAGAAGCACTGAAGCTCAGTAATGCAAATAGTCATCTAGTTATTTATGCGGACTATAATCTGAACTATAACTTAGATCTTATAGGTAATGGACAGCAAAGTGGCAATGAATTACAAATATACGGTAGAAATAATACTCAAGCACAAGACTTCTGGTTTAATGATTTAACAGGAGAAATAAAACCAAGCCAAAACTCTAATATGTGTATAGAGGTTGCAGGAGGACAATATTATGATGGGACAAAAATACAATTACATTATTGTAATGGTAATATAGCTCAAAAATGGGAAACATGGCCAGATAGAACAATACGAGCTCAAGGAGCAAAATGGCTTTGTATGGATGCTAAAGATAGCTTAACTATTGGGAAAAAAGTTCAAGGATGGACTTGTTATGGAGGAGTAAATCAGAAATTCTTAGTAGGAGAAAATGATTTTACTCAATATTCTACTGGAAGATATATGAGAATACATGCAAGTAATACTGGAACTTTTATAATTAATCAAACAGGTCACGCTCTTATATCAGTAGGAAAAAGAAATTATAATACCAAGCAATGTTGGGCTACTAATAGCTTTAGTAATTGGCCCTCAACTGATACGAATGATACAAATGACAATGGTAAAACAAATAATATTAAAACTAATAATAATATTGAAGTAGATCGAAATGAAGATTGGAGTGAATCTATAGGTAATAGTACAGCGTATCGAAAAAGGGATCTTAGTATAGATAAGAGAACTTATGATGAAATAAAGTATATGAATGGATATTATGCTTGGTCAAAAAATTTCTGGAATGATTCTGTGAATGTATATAATTTAGTCAATTACAACTGTGCCACCCATACTCGGAATTTATGGAATAAATATACAGGAGAATGGACTAATTTTACTGGGGCGCATACTCCTGGAGCGATATATAACTCTATATGGTGGTATAATGAACAACAAGGACCATATAGCCAGTGTAGCAAAGGTTATTAATTAAGAGTTCAAAATATGAAATTAGCTATAAGATTATTATCATTTTCTACAGGAATCAGTATTGCACTCCCCTTACTATTTTACTTACTTAGTTCCTGGGAGATGAAGGGACTAGAAGGTAAGGGATTATATGTAGCTATATTAGGTCTTGGGTTTTTAGTACAGACTGTTATGGTACTTATCTTGTCAGTTTTAGTTTTGATAGGAGATTCATCTAAATTAAAGTTATTAAAAATTATTTTAATTATATTAGTTTATTTACCTTTAATTTATATGCTATTTTTTAATAACTCAGCTTATGTTTTATTATGTATAATAAGCTTAATAATATGGATTATATATATTGTTCTAGAATATAAAAAGCTAACTAAGGAGTAGATTTAACTGAAATATTAAAAAATTCAACATAAAAGGATATACAAAATACAGGCTTCTTATCTACTTCCAGCAAATACTAGATCTGATTTGGGTGATATCTCCATAAAAATGAGCAACAAGGACTGTATAGTCAGTGCGGTAAAGGATATTAGATAAAAGTTACTTTATGAAACAATGGTATGTGAGAATAATGGCGGTTTTAAGTATCGTGTGGGGAGTATTTTTTATAAGTTACTTATTACTTCCTCCAGAGAACGGATATGATCTACTCCGCACATATTGGACACTGGGAATAAGTTTAATTATCTTAATTTTTGGATATATTCCCTATATCATTCATATATACATAAAAAATTCATATACATATGAGAAACTTATATCAATAATCAGTATACTAAGTGTTAGTAGTTACTTTGTTATTATTTCATTTAATAGGTTTTATATAATTCCTGTAGAGTATCATTTTATAATAGGAATACTGGGCTGGATTTTATTAGGCACAATTGATATTTCTCGTACATTAAAGAAAAATAAGTAGTTTAAACAGCTAAGATAAGCTGTTTAAATGGAGTTTGCTCCGCGAGTAGGATTACAAATCAGTCGTGAATGGGATTCATTCCTTGGAACCACTCGGTTCCAATACCTCTACTACGGGAAACTCCTGTTTCCCGACCCCTTCCCGAGGTTCGAATCCTACTCTCTCAAAAGCAATAACAAAGATAAAACCAGGAATTGCCCTGGTTTTATCTTGTTTGGCTCCGGGAGTTGGACAATGTTCGAACCTTTGAGTGGTAGGGAAGTGGTATTTACCCCACACCCCTCTCACTATAGTTTAGGAGAAATGAAAAGCCCCGGCAGTGCCGGGGCAAGAGAGAAATGATGCTTGGGATTTCAGACTGGGATTGAGGTTTGGTTGATCACCGCAGGAGGTGATGACCAAAGCCCTGATAGAGCTTGGATGACCAGGGTGTGAATCCCTGGAGAATCTTCCCCATCATCACCCCAATCAAATGCCTCTCCTTTGAAGACCCTGAACTCATATTTGGTAAGATGGATCACATCGATACCAAGAATTGATTCAAGAGCCTCCAGGGCAGTTTTTACCTCTGGGGAGACCTCCCCATCAAGTACCTGCGAGGAGACTGCGATATATCTCCCGGGTAACACATAAACCTCTCGGTTTACGTGGTATGACCGTGAGTGATATAATGAAGTGATGACGATTCTACCAAGGTTGGTGTTGGACATGACAGTTTTTGAGAATGAGCTTTTGCATAAAGACTATAGCATATTTTTGTAATTTTGTCAATATTAAATAACATTATACCTTAAACTATATCTCACTTATCTACAAACCAAAAAACAGCTAAAATAAGCTGTTTAAAGGGAGTTGGCTCCGCGAGTAGGATTCGAACCTACGACCAATCGGTTACACCTTGTCCTAATATTTCTAAAAGGCGTGGACTATATCATCATCCATCTATTTGATGGAGCGAGGCGCTTCCATTATATTTCTATAATGTACTCCCTTACGGGATAGTCTCTGAACCTTTCTAGTTTAACTAGACTTGGCTGCTGATTGCCTTAGTATTACTACCTTAGGTTTCCAGCAATTCACCTCGTGTTTCAACTTCTGTTACCAGAAGAGGCTGCGACTAAATCTGCGTGAATTTCTTTGTGGCAGTTTGAACATACTAACATACATTTATCAAGTTCATTTTTAATCTTTTCCCAAGATCTAGTAACACCTTTATAAGATATACCAAAGTCTTTTTGAGTTGGATCAATATGATGAAACTCTAATGCATCTGCACATTTACTATACCCACAACTGGTACATTTACCACCAAGATAGGATATAGCTTTCTCTTTCAGAAGTTTTCTTCTTTTAGAAACTGCTTTTTTGAGATATTCAGCCCGATCAGAATATTTTCTTTTATCAGACATACTAATATAATTATTGTACGACGACTCAAGAAGGCATTCACAGCCGACTGCTCTACCGCTGAGCTATCGCGGAATTTAAGTTTTCTAAGGTACTTGTTTATTTTACATAATAAAATCAATTTAGTCAATATATGTGGGGAGAAGAAAAAATTACAAGTTGCAAAACTACTCCACCCCGTCCAGCAGAGCTGTCCACACCCGGCACTCCGTACCGCCCTCGCCAGCGAAGGACAAGGGGAATTTTTATGCTATACTGTCTCTATATGCTAAATTACAGAATCAAAAAATCAGCTAAGGCTAAGAGGGTGAGTATCAAGATTGACCAGAATCGGCAAGTGAGTCTGATTATTCCTCCTAGATTTCCAGAATATTTAGCTAAACAATTTATAATCCAAAAACAAGCTTGGATTGAGGATAAGTTATCCACTATCCCAAAGAATATTTATACTCAAGAGCATTATAAAAAGCATAAAGAGAGGGCGAGGGAAATTATTACAAATCGAGTTCAATATTGGGCTCAGATTATGGGTCTTAGTTATAATAGACTGAGTATTAGACATACTACAACCCGTTGGGGCAGTTGTTCTAGTAAAAGAAATCTTAACTTTTCATATAAATTAATGTTCTTGGAGCCTGAGTTGATGGATTATATTATAATTCACGAGCTTGCTCATCTTGTAGAGATGAATCACTCTAAGAGATTTTGGAATATCGTGGGGACTTATTGTGAGGACTATCGAGAATTGAGAACTAGGCTTAAAAATTGCTAATTTATCCAAAATATGCTATAATGTAAGATATATAATTAAACAACACATATATGTTAAAAGTAGGAGAATTGGTTCCAGATTTCACTCTAGTAGACCAAGATGAAAAAAGTCACACTTTATCTCAATATAGAGGGAAAAAGGTAGTTTTATATTTCTACCCTAAAGATATGAC
>CAZYEN010000025.1:0-34046 GCA_964646465.1 uncultured Candidatus Saccharibacteria bacterium
AAGAAGCCGCCAAAGGTAACCTCTCACTCGCCGACATCGGTACCAGTGAGGAGGAGCTCGCACAGCTTCGAGTCAAAGGTTGTATGACTGCGGCTCAAGAATTGCTCGGTTCTCCTCAAGAATTGCTCGGTTCTCTACGAAACGGTACCAGCGATTATGATCCGCTCATCGAATACGTTCGCGAAGAGGCCGCCAAAGGTAACCTCTCACTCGCCGACATCGGTACCAGTGAGGAGGAGCTCGCACAGCTTCGAGTCAAAGGTTGTATGACTGCGGCTCAAGAATGGCTCGGTTTTCTACGAAACGGTGCCAGCGATTATGATCTGCTCATCGAATACGTTCGCGAAGAAGCTACCAAAGGCAATCTCTCACTTGCCGACATCGGTACCAGTGAGGAGGAACTCGCTTCTTTCAGAAAAGTACCCGCCTAGATCGGGAGTCAATGAGAACATAACAGGCGCATGACCTTCGGGTTATGCGCTTTTTCTTTGTTAATTTAAAATCTCTCCGCAATAAGTAGTTAGTAATAATTGACAGAAATTGATATATATGCTATATCTGTACTGCATTCTTTAGGCTACTTTGCCTGAGGATTACACCTTCACAACTACACTTAAAATTACAATGCAAGTGAAAACAGCCGTACTTTGGTGGCTCATCAACAACAGAGTACATCAGTCGTTGGAAAATGAAGACAAGACCATCAAATCACTCATCCCTCTTGTTGAGGAGCTTTTCCCGGGTATTATGTTCCTTAACGAGTCCAGCTTTCAATCACTGATGCTTGAGTACACAGTTCCAGTATTACAGAAAAGATATCCTGAACTGCTCACTACTCCTATGGAGGATATTGGTACGACAGATATGACCGAAGTTACCTCATTCTCGCCTTCCAATGGTTTTGAATGGCAGAGTACGATGGAGTGGGGATTGTTATTTCAGATGCTTTTGGCTGAGAGCTGATCAGAGATACCAGTTGTAATATGATAATCAAAGGCTCCTCGCAAACAATCGCGAATGGAGCCTTTTTTCTTTTTTATCTAAATCTCATTTGCGACGGGATCTAATTTCAATAAAATAACTTAATAAATATATTGCTAACTATAGTATGTGGAACTAAAATTTGCAACAGTATATACTATAGTTAGCTTTATAAAAATATGAGTAAAACAACTTTAGAGAAATTTGGTGAAAAAGTAAGAGATGAGAGACATAAGTTAAACTTATCGCAAGAAGAGCTTGCTTTTCGTGCAGGGGTACACCGTACTTATATTGGAATGATCGAGAGAGCGGAAAAAAATATTACTTTAGAAAATATAGAGAAAGTTGCTAAGGCATTAAAAATAAATATTAATGAGTTACTAACTTTTAAATAGATTATGATTAATGAAGATATATTAAAACATTTTGGAGTAGATGAGCGGGTATTTTTAGAAGCTCTTAAATCTAGCCCTAGTGCACAGGGCTATATTGCTGGTGCAATTAGTGAAGTTTTATTGAAAGAATACCTTGAAGAAAAAGGTTTTGAAGTTATTAGAATTAAAGAAAAACCAAGCGGAGGGAATAACGCAAAGAACTATGAAGCAAGAGGTGATTTTTATATTAAAAAAAGAGATAATCAAGATGATAAGTGGCTTGTTGTTGAGAGTAAGGGTTTAAAAAGTAATTCTGAATTTAGAGGTGGAAAGCTAGATAGCCCAGATAAAGTTTTTAAATTTTTAAAGAATCGTGTCTTTAATTCTACAAAAACAAAAGAAACTATCTATAAAAAGGGGTATAAAACTTACTTAAAGGCAAAAGAAATTTGGGAAAAAAAGAATCCAGGGGAAATTTTCCCAGAATTTAAATGGAGCAAAGAATTTCCTGGACCAGATTGTTATAATTTAGAAAACTTATGGATAAATAGCGATGATCTAAAGAAGTGGACATATTCGCTTGACAATAGCTCATTTACAGAGGCAGCATATAGAGCGGTAAAGGGTGCGATAACTATATTAGAAACTCATCAACCAAGTAAACGAATTGGCATTAAAACTGGTATTGATCAAGCAGCACCACTTGTATATGATTTCAATGTAATGAGCGTAGATTTATTTTTAAGAACAGGAAAACACGAGTTTGTCTTTATGAATAGCGAAGAAATAAGTCATTCCCCAACATCACCAGAGCACTTATATCAAAATTATACTATTGATATTTTAGTTAAAAATAAGAAAGAACACCCTATTATTCAAGCACCTTGGTACGCAGATATCGAAAATTGTATATCTTCAACACAGGTATCATATAGATTAATAGACCGAACTCAGATAGACAATAGATAGTATTGACACATAAGTGTAAATGTATTAACATTGATGTGTTGATTTGCTTATTTAAAAATATATGGAAAAAAAAATACTGCCTCGCTTTACATTTGATGAACAACCATCTTTAGAAAAGAATAATGCACTTTTACGAGTTTTTGAAGAAGTTCATAATCATATATATGCAAATGATGGTCTTTCACCAGAACAAGCACTAGACGAAGCTATTAAAATACTATTTTTAAAAATTTATGATGAAAAAAATAAAAAATATGAATTTCAAATCACCCCAGATGAATTTGAAAGTATAACTAATGGAAAAAGTGAAACTGTGTTTTTAAATCGATTCAAAGAACTACAACAGAGTACCTTTGATTATTTTTTTAACTTGTTTGAAAAGGGAGAAAAAATTAAATTAAAAAATAGTACATTGGGCTTTGTTGTTAACAAATTACAGAATATTGATCTTTTAAGCTCATCTAATGATGTAAAAGGTCTTGCTTTTCAAAAATTTATTCATTCTTCACAAAGAGTTGGAAGGGGGCAGTTTTTTACACCAGAACAAATAGTTAAATTATGCATAGAAATATTGCAGCCCCAATCAGATGAAACTATCCTTGATCCTGCTTGTGGAAGTGGTGGGTTTTTAACTTCTGCACTGCAATACATCAAAATTAATGAACCTACTAAGGTGAAGAAGTTTGCTAAAGATAATATCTATGGGATAGAAATAAATAGAACAGCTGCAAAAATTGCAAAAATGAGGATGATACTAGATGGTGATGGTTTTTCTAACATTGTACAGCACGATTCATTAACAGACTGGAGCGATATTGATCTTGAATTAAAAAAATCCAGTAAGAGCAAGGTAAAAACTTATCAAGGTTTTTTTGATGTTATTTTAACTAACCCACCATTTGGAACTCAGGGAAAGATTACTGATAAATCAGTTTTATGTAATTTCGACCTTGGTTATAAATGGATTGGTAGTGAAAATGGTTATTTCAAAACAGCTGAATTACTGAATGGGCAAGTCCCAGATATATTATTTATAGAACGATCTTTAAGGTTTTTAAAACCTGGTGGGCGGATGGCAATAGTTCTCCCAAATGGGGATTTTGAAAATTCTAGTCTTTCTTATCTTAGAAATTACATTAAGGAGATAGCTGATGTTTTTGCTGTAATTAAATTACCACAAGAAACTTTTATACCTTCAGGTACAGGAGTAAAAACGTCAATATTATTTCTTAAGAAGAAAGATGCTAGTAAAGAAATTAAAAGAGTTTTTTTCTCTCAAATAACAAAACTTGGATATGCAGGCAATAAAAACGGCTCACTGATTTATAAGAAAGATGATTTTGGAAATATAATTAAAAATATAAATGGTGATTTGCAAATTGATGAAAATATTTCGAGCGTAGTATCTGCATATCTTAAATTTAAAATTGATGGTTTAGAATCAAGCGATGAAAATAACTTTATTATTGATAATACTGATCTAAAGTATGCAAGACTTGATTTTGAGTTTTACAAACCCAGTTATCGTGAAATGGAAAGAAAATTACTAAAAAAAGGAGCTCGGCGATTGGGTGATTTAGTGAAAATTAAAAAGACAAAATCAGGCAAATTAAGACAAAAAGATCTTATTGTTAAATATATTGAACTTTCTGATATTAGTGCTCAATATAACGAAATTATAAATTTTACTGAACAGTTAGTGCATGAATTACCCAGCCGAGCTTCTTATGAATTAAAAGTAGGTGAAATTATTACTGCTGTTGCAGGGAATTCAATAGGTACAAATAGCCATGCCTCCGCATATGTTACAAAAGATTACGAGGGTTGTATTTGTACAAATGGATTTAGAGTGTTAACTGTTGATACAAAACAAATTAACCCTTTTTACTTGTTGTATTATTTTAAATCAAAAAACTTTTTGGATCAGGTATTTAGATTTAGAACAGGTGCGGCTATCCCATCTTTATTAGATAATGATCTTATGAATATATTAGTTCTACTACCTAATATAATAGAACAGGACAGGATTGGAAAGATTATTGAAAATGGGTTTAAAGAAAGAAAACAATATCAAAAATTAATTGACAACATAGAAGTTGTTATTTAGTAATTGGTTACCGTTCCCAAGAATTTGAAAAAAATTAAGAAACCCCGAACTTTACTCCCCACAACCCAATATGCTACTATAGTAATAACTTACCCCAATACCCATACACATATGATTGAAAAAGAACATTCATTACAAGCAATTCTAGATAAAACCGTTGATGGGAAGAAAATATTCGGGGCTTCATTTAGTATAAAAAAGGGAGATTTTACCTGGTTTGGAGCTTCGGGTAATCTTTCAATTGAACAAAGTTATTTCATTGCGAGTACGACAAAACTATTTACAACTGCTATTATCTTATATCTCCAGTCAGAGGGTAAATTACAACTTGAAGACAAAATTAGTCTATATTTGGATAAGTCTGTTATGAATGGCTTACATATATATAAAGGGAATGACTATTCAGATGAAATCACTATCAAACATCTCTTATCTCATACATCTGGACTGGCTGATTATTTTCAAGGAAAGGGAAGAGAGGGGCAAAGTTTGGAAGATGATATCAAAAATGGGAATGACCAATTTTGGACTTTTGAGCAAGCTATTGAAAGAACAAAAGCAATGCCACCGCTTTTTCTTCCAGGTACAAAAAATAAAGCAAATTATTCTGATGCTAATTTTCAATTACTGGGTAAAATTATTGAACTTATTACAAATAAATCCTATGCTACTAATTGTGATGAGTTGATAATCAAGCCTCTCAAATTATCTCATACCTACTTGTATACAGACGCAACTGATAAGACACCTAAAACACTATATTACAAAGAGAATGAACTTAATATCCCGAAAGCCATGACCTCATTTGGTGCTGATGGGGGTATTGTATCGACATCTGCTGATATGCTTATCTTTATTCAAGCCTTTTTTACGGGTTTATTATTCCCAAAAGAATATATAGACGATTTACAAGAATGGAATAATATCTTTTTCCCTATGCAATCAGGTATAGGTATTCACTTATTTAAACTTCCTTGGATTTTTAATCCCACAGGGGCTATGCCTTATTTTATAGGACACTCAGGACTTTCGGGTGCATTGGCGTATTATAGTCCAAAAGAGAATATATTTATCGTTGGGACAGTAAATCAGGTTGCATCTCCCGATATTTCATTCAGGACAATGATAAAATTGGCACAAATAGTTATGAGGAAATAATTAATCTAAAACTCTCCCCTCAAAAATCTCTTACGCTTATTCTCTTCTATACTCTCAATAGCATAGCGTAGTGTGGTGCGGGGAATATGGGGATAATTCTCTCGGAGGAATGCTTCTACTCGAGGGGCGTCTTTTTTCCAAGCTTCTCTCAGAGCCCAACCTACGGCTTTATGCATTAAATCTTCGGTATCGGAGAGTAAAACTTTAGATAATCTCAAGGTATCATCAATATTCCCTTTATGGATAAAATAAAAGGTAGATATAATGCTAACTCTTCGCTCCCAGAGGACAGGGGAGTGAGCGAGGGTATCGAGTATATCTTTGGACTGTATCCCATCATATATGGCTTTACCGAGTATATAATGAGCTGAGAGGTCCACCAAATCCCAATTATTGATAAACGCTAAATTGACAATATACAAATTAACTATCTGTTTCTGAGCTTCTGAATAGGCTTTATCATTCTGATTGACGAGTATAATAAGAGCACATAATCTATCTTCATGAATAGGGGAATGAAGTAGTAACTCTATCTCATCTAATGATATATCTTCGTACTGCCTCGCGACTTTTCTGACATCGGGATTACTTACTCCAATGAATTGATCTCCCTCTCCATATTGCCATTTACCAGTTTTGAAGAACCACTCAATTTTCCTCTTTCGCTCGAGAGTTGCATATTGTCTGAGGGATTGTTGGATATCTTTATAGGTAGGAGACATATAACAGTTAATATTAAAAATTAAATTTCAAAATTACTATTCAGATATAATAATATTGGTAATAAAGATATGCCATCAGCGATTTCTTTATTCAATATTAAATCTTTTATTTCTGATTTTGACAACCAAAATATTTCTTGAACTTCATCTTTATCAAATTTTATATTTTCATTATCTATAACTTTACCAAAAACAATATGTACATTCTGATTAGACATTCCATTAGCTGGATTATATGAATAAACTAATTTCAATGATTCAACTTTAAACCCTGTTTCCTCTAAAGCCTCTCTTCTTGCTGCCTCTATAATATCTTCTCCTTTTTCCACTTGTCCAGCTGGTATTTCCCATTCTACCTTTTGAGTAGTATATCTAAGCGATTTTATAAAACAAACTTCGTTTTTTTGATTTAATATCAATACAGACACTGAATCTTTTGGATAATCTAGTTGATGATATTTCTCTATAATTTTACCTGATGGTAAAAGCACTTTATCAACATATAGATTTATGAAATTGCTTTTATATATAACTTTTCTATCTAATTTTTTGGGTAACATAGATTATATAAATAAATTAATATATATTTATATAATATCATCATTATTGTATTTATACTAAATTTTCTATATATTCTTTTACATGAGTATATGCAATATTGATGCGATTTATAAAATCTTTATCTGTGATGTGGAGATTAATGTCATCTTCATATTGTTCTAGGAAATCATTATGATCTTTAATAAGAGTATCGATAATTAATAATGATTCGTTATATTTTTTTGCTTGATAAAGCTTTATTAATAATTCTTTACTTAAATCAAGACTAATTATATAGGCCTCATATTGTGATTGTATAATATATTCTTTTTTATCCTCCCATGCTCTATCTATACTCGCGTCATAGATAAATGGTATCCCACTATCTAATATTTCTTTTAATCGTAAATCTCGTCTTTTAATATATTCTTCATTATTTAAAAATCCAATATCTTCGATTACTTCTGATCGAATAGCATCATTATTAAATATTGGTAAATTAAACTTAATACTAAGATAATGAGCTATTGGAGTTTTAGAACTACCTATTGCTCCAGCAAATGTGATAAAAAACTTTTTCTTATACATACAAATATATTAGTATTTATCTATAATTATACCATCACAGATGTATTTATACAATTATTTTTGTTAATCACTTCACTAAGAAAAATCCACACCCACCCTAAGGGCACCCTCTCCAAAGAGGGACAGTTTTTTATATTGCTTTACCTTTTCTTCCTAAACCACTTTTGTGATTTGGGGTTGCGATGAGGACAACCAGGCCAACAGCAAGGGGTTTTATGTACTTTTTGGATATCTTCTATCATTCTTTGGATATGATTGAGTCGGGTTTCTGGTTTTTTGACAATTGTCACCCAACATATCCATTCATTTCTCTGTATTGGAGTTAGTTTATTCTATTTTTCTAATACAGTTTTATTGTCTTCTACAGCCTGACTGATATCTTCTGTGATTGGGTGTAATATACCTGAGAGTGGAGTTATCATAGATTTATATTATGTATATTTATAGTATATAAGATATTGAGCTTGGTGTATAGAGGAATAGATTATACACTAAATCACAATACTCTTGCTAAAAAACGCAAAATATGATAAGTTTGTTTAGCAACCCTGCAAAGACTCACAATGGACATAGAGCTGGATTCTACAGAAACTCAGATTTATCAAAAATCTAATCAATTGTTGGAAGCTTTACAAGCTCTCGCACATCTTTCCAATGAGCTAAATATACATAATCTAGTGCTGGAATTAGAGGTTCTGTCACTTCAGCTACAAGGTGATAGCAAGTTGATATCACCCACTCTGGGCATAACAAAATTATATGATGAATTAATAGTCGATAGAGAGTTATTTCATACTAAGTTGACAGAGATCAACCTTGCAGCCCAAGTAGAGCCCTAAAGATCAATCATCAACCAAACAAGGGACTCCCTCAAGGAGTCCCTCTTTCATATATTATCAATTAACATTATTTACAAAAAATCATCTAAATAGTGTATAATAAAAATATCAATTAATTTATAAAATTATGCTATCACAAACTTTATTTTGGATTACAGCTATCACAGCCTTTTCCTTATTTGGGTCTTGGTATGCTCGTAGATATAATAGGGTGGATGCTTTGATAGGATTATATGTAGCTTTTATTCTGATTAGTAATATTGTAGCCTATAAAGTAGCTGAGTTTGATTTAGGATTTACGACTTTTTATGCTACATCGGCGACTTTAGTCTTTGCAGTGACTTTCTTGTTAACAGATATTGTGAATGAGAAATTTGGTAGGAAAGAGACTCAAAAAATGATTTTTATAACCTTTATAACCCAAATTGCTGTTGCATTTTTTATCTGGTTAGCTATTTCTCTTCCATCTGCCCCTTTTTGGCTAGATCAGGAAAATTTTGCTAAAATAATCGGCTATACACCTAGAATTATGTTTGCAAGCTGGATAGCTTTCTTGATAAGTGAGAATATTGATGCCTATATTTTTGATTGGTTCAAAAAATTAACCAAAGGTAAGCATCTCTGGATGCGAAATGCCTTTAGCTCGCTACCGGCTATGGCTTTGGATACGTTGATCTTCACAACTATTGCCTTTGCAGGTGTGCAACCGCTATTACCTCTTATGACTGGAATTATAGTTATAAAATGGCTAGTAGGTATTATAGATATCCCTTTTATGTACTTAAATCGTATGATTTTGTATAAGAAGTAAGTTGGCTACAGTAATCTATTCTTAATATCATATCTTATTTTATAAGCCCTTTCGGCATCTTTTAGTATGTCGGTATCTACTTTTTGGATAAACATTTCTTCTTTCTGATGATCTAATTTTTTTAATGTACCTAAGAATGGAGTTGTAATCTGAGAATGTCCAAGTAATTTTCCTTGGAAGTTGGGTAATTCTAGTTTACCTGATGCATTGGCATATACCAAGATAATTTCATTTTCAAAAGCTCTTGCTATACAAAGTGAATCTACTAAATTTAAATCTGAATTTTTATCATATTTTAAACCAATTGAAGCATCTTCAAAAGTCCAATAACTAGTACAAATTACAATATTAACTCCCTTTCTTAGCATTTTTCTAAATATTTCAGGGAACATAAGATCCCAACAGATTATTAACCCAATTTTACCAAATTTTGTATTAAAGACACTTATTTCATTACCTCGATTAAGATATAGTTTTTCTGGATGCCATAAATTTATTTTTTTATATTTACCCTTAACTTCTCCTTCTGAATCTATATAATAGGTAGTATTATATATTCCTAATTTTTCCTTTTCAATAATACTGCCTGGGACAATATTAATCTTATATTGTTTAGCTAGTTTTTGAAAATGTTTACAATATTTTTGAGAATTATCTGCAAATTCTTCTAATCTTAAACCAATCGGACCTGTAATAAAATCCTCAGGAAATATAATAATATCTGATCTTGACTCAGTAGCTTGAGCTATAAATTTCTCAGCTTTCATAAGATTATAATCTGGTTCATACTGATTAATTTCAAATTGTACTACTGCTATTTTTACCTTCATAAATTTTCAAACTCAAACTTACTTTTAACATATACTATTACACCTTAAAAATCCTGTCAATATTCTTAAATATTATATTTTTTAATAAAAATTTTATTTAAAGTATTTATATAATACTTCCACAAAATAAACAAATAATATATAATAATATTATATGACAATACTAAAATACTTATTAATATTTTTAGCTTTGTACTTCATCAGTAATGTTGTTTTTTGGGGGTATCAGGAGTATGTAAACTATGAAGACATACAAAGTATTAGAAGCCTTGGTAATACTATTAATATTGCTAGAGTCACGATAGAAGAAAAAGAACAAGATATAAAAAGAAACAGAACCCTCGTTGATGAAGAGAAAGTTAAGTTAGATAAATTAATCATAGATAAAAAATTGGCTCAATATAATGAATTAGTTGAAGAGTATAATGACTCTATTAATGATGTTAATACTTCTATAGAAGAATACGAGGAGCTAATAAATTTACATAATGAGAATGTTAAGATAGTTAATGAGTTGATTATTAAATCAGGAACTCGAAAATACTTATTCCCTCTAGAATCTTACACCCCTGAATTATATAAAGAAATTAATTAATGGAATTGACATCCTATAGCAGTCAGTTTGTATTTGAAAATTTATTTGTTATATTTAGTCTCATAATTCTATTATTTATTCCTAGATATTCTAATATTTTTTGGAATATAGATTCTAGTTACGATTTTGTTAATAAGAAAAGAATAGCAATAGTTGATACAATCAAAGGAATATCAATTATTGCTGTAATTCTTATTCATACCTGTTCTTTATTACTTTATCAATATAATGGTTTTTTCGAAATTATAACTCTAAATTTTATAAATAATATATCTCGTTTTGCCATTCCTGTATTTTTATTCACTTCAGGGTTATTATTAAAGCCATTTATTTGGAGAAAAGAATATATCCTTAATTTTTATATAAGTAAATTTATAAGAATTGGTATTCCTTTTATATTAGTAAATATAATTTTATGGCAGATTGGCTATAATAGCTCTGAATCTTTATGGAAACTCATATTAACTGGAAGTATGTCTATTCCGTTTTATTTTGTACCAATTTTATTTCAACTTTATCTTTTATATCCGCTATTAGATTATATTCGTAAAGTTAATCCCAAATATCTTTTAAGGGGATCTCTTACCATATCTATAATTTCATTTTTTATACCAGCAACTTGGTATTTATACAATTTTCCTTTAGCCACACAATATCTAATATTCTTTGTCTATGGGATGTTGAGACAAGAAATTTTAAGTAAAAAAATATCTAATATTTGGAGAGAGTTAATCCTAATATATATCATATTAAATGTTATATTTATAACATCAATGCTTTATAATAATCTAGCTATCAATGCATTAAAATTACTATATTTTTATAATTTTCAACTAATTCTAGGATTTGGATTTATTTTTATGGTATTCCAATATCTTCAATCTAGTAAATTTGGCTCTAAAACTACAAATAGTATTTTTGCTCCAATTGGTAAGTTGAGTTTATGGATATTTTTGATACATTTCCCAATACAGCAGTTTTTATTAAATAATATTATAGAATTAGATCTATCACTCCCAATTAAATTTATCCACAATTTTATCTTAACCTCATTCATAAGTATTCTTTTAGCCTTTATTATAAATAAGATATACGACAGTCCTAAATTTATAATTTCAAACTTTACGAAAAAATAATTATATGATATAATGTTAAATATACTAAAATATTATAAATATAAATCAAACAAATAAATGCCTTTTGAAAACCAATATATCACTGAACAATCCATACAAAATGATTCTCAAAAAAAAGGGTATAGATTAACAATTATTCTTATAATTTCCATCTTATTAGCTGGAGTTTATTTAGCTTACTATATATATAATGGTAGTAAGTCTAATAGTTCTGATACTGATGAGCTATTAGAACCAATTTCCCAAGAATCAGCCATAGAAGAATCTAATGTATCATCACAAATGCAAGACAGTTCTATATCATCAGCATTAGACTCAGAGATAGACAATAAATCAGAGCAATCATATACAATGGCTCAAGTAGCTGAGAATAATAATAAAAATTCTTGTTGGACCATTATAAATGGAAGTGTATATAATATCACTTCTTATATACCAACTCATCCAGGTGGAGAATCTGAAATTTTACAAATATGTGGTAAAGATGGAACTATTTTGTTTAGTAAGCCCTCAGAACATGCTTCTGGTGGAGCAGGGAATGTTTTAGAAAATTTTAAACTTGGGACTATCTCCCCATAATATTAATAATTCAGTAAAAACTTATGGATAATGTATTTGGACAACCAGAAAACATGCAAGAAGAAGAGGTTCAAAAAGAAGGTAATAATCCTACTCTGATTGCTATACTTTTAATATTAATTTTAGGAGGCGGAGCAGTATTAGGATTTTTACTATATAGACAGAGTCAAGAAGAGCCAGTGGTATTAGATGAGGTTGTAGAAACAATAGAATTACCAACTACTACAACTCCAGAAGTAACAAATATATCTCCATTGGTAGAGACTCCCTCTGATACTGTAGATGGATCAACTGTAGAAAGTGGAATTCTAGACAATGAGACTACTCTTCCAGCACCTATTGATTAAGTAGATATTGTAAATTTATAGTTTTTGTGTCATAGTATACACATATATTATATAAACTATGGCAAAGAAAGAACTAATTCGTATATATAACCTTGAGAAACATTATGGACTCAAGGTTATATTTAATACAGCAAACTGTTCCATCCATGAAGGAGAAATTTATGGTGTACTAGGACGTAATGGAGCAGGGAAGAGTACCCTGTTCCGTATGATTCTAGATCTAGAAGATCCAGATGATGGCTCTATTACATTAGATAAAACCGTTAGGATTGGATATATAGCTCAGGAAGATGACTTTGATTTTACTCAAACTGGACTTGAATATCTCCTAGAGAAAACTAAAGCCCAAGATTGGGAAATTATCAAACAAGCTCTAGAATTTGATATGCCAAAAGAAAAGCTTGATTTACCTATCGCAGATATTTCTGGAGGATATAGAATGCGATTGAAATTGGTAAAAATGTTAATGGCAAAGCCCAATCTAATCCTATTAGATGAGCCAACTAACTATCTAGATTTATCTACAATTTTATTGTTTGAGAATTGGCTATTATCATATAAAGGAACTGTATTGCTGATTACTCATGATAGAGAATTTTTACGCCGAGTGATGACTAGTACAATTGAAGTAGATCAAGGGCAAGTAACCCTGTATCCAGGAAATGTGGATGCATATTTTGAATACAAACAAATGCTTCAAAATCAGATTATGCGGACCAATGCTAATATAGAAAAAAAGCAAGCCCAATTACAAGAATTTATAGATCGTTTTGGAGCTAAGGCAAGTAAAGCAGCTCAAGCTAAATCTAAGCAAAAACATATTGAGAGATTATCCCAAGAGAAAAAAACTATATATACCCCTAGTTCAAAGGTAAGAATGCATTTACCATTCATTGCAAAGAGCTCAGGTATGGGATTAGATGTTAGTAATATCAACATTGGTTACGGTAGAACTAAAATCGCAGAAGGACAGAATTTATATGTAGAGAGAGGACAAAAAGTTGCAGTATTAGGAGATAATGGGCAAGGAAAATCAACATTGCTCAAAACTTTAGCTGGAGAAATTCAGGCTTTATCTGGAGAATTCAAATTTGGGAATGGTCTTAAAGTGGGATATTTTGCCCAAAGTGTAGAATTCGACACACAAGACCAAGCAACAGTATACGATTATCTAAGAAAAGTAGCCGATATTAATATTAGTGATGATGATGTAAAGAAGACTCTAGGAAGTTTTTTGTTCTCTAAAAATGAACATGACAAACCTCTCACCGTATTATCTGGAGGTGAAAAAGCTCGACTTAGATTAGCTGCCGTATTCCTAGAAGGTTATGATATATTAATTTTAGATGAACCCACCAACCATCTCGATATGGAAACAGTAGAGATTATGGGAAGCTCTCTTTCTGAATGGGGTGGTACCCTAATCTTTGTAAGCCATGATAGAAGTTTCGTCAATAATCTAGCCACTATGATTTGGCAAGTAAAAGATGGTGATATAACCAAATATAATGGAAACTATGAAGAGTATGTCTGGAGTCTAAAGCAACACACCGATATAACTCAAGCACAAAATACTCAGCAGATTCAACAAGAAACCACACAATACACAGGAGATGACAAAACACGCAAAAGAGAATTATATCAAGCTAAGAAAGAACTAGGTAAAATAGACAAAAGAATAGCCAATCTCAAAGAAGATGTCAGGCTAGGAGTACCAGAAGCGTCAGACAAATTAGCTAAAGAAGAAGCCCTCTGGGTAAAAGTTATGGATTTGATAGAGCATCTAGAGAATTAAATTTATGTCTCAGGAATATAATTCTCAGCAAAGACAGACCTATGCTCAGAACTTTGTCAAAAACCCAAGTTTAATTAGATATATTATAGATTTTATTAGGCTACCAGAAGGTTCACTAATTCTAGATTTAGGAGCAGGGCAGGGTATTATAACCAGAGAGCTTATACAGAGAAATTATAAAGTTGAATCAATAGAATTAGATAGAGAACTCTATCAGCAATTACAAACAGAATTTGGTGATAAAGCCACAGTTATACAACAAGATATTCGTACTATAAAATATCCACCCGAGCCATTTTATATAATTGCAAATCCACCCTTTAATATTTTTTCCGAGCTGATTAAAAATTTATACTTATCCTCTAATAGCCCAGAGGCTGCTTTAATATTTGGACAAAAAGAAGCAATTGAGAGAGTAATTGGACAAACTGAGCCTAGTATAATCTCAATTATATTAAATTCACTCTATAAATGTGAGATAGTTTATAATTTTGAGCCAGATGATTTCTCCCCCAAACCAAATGTAGAAGTCAAACTACTTAGATTAGAAAAATTAGCCACTCCAATTTGGAAGCATAATCAAGATTATATCAACTTCATAAGCTATGCCTTTAGCCAACAAAAGAGTAATTTAGGAAAGAACTTAGAAGATATATTTACTTATGAACAATGGAAAAGACTAGCCAAAACCCATCAATTTCATATCCAAGCTAAACCTCAAGAATTGTCCATCTCCCAATGGAAAGGATTATATCAGTACTATCTGACAAGTGTAGATAAGCACAAGAAAAGATTGGTGGGGTAGTTGACTTTATAGTCAAAACTAGTATAATAGATTTGCATTGTTTCATCTTCATCAGAAAAATGGTGTTGTTTTTATTGAATTTGGCTTTAAAACTCACTAATCTATATGGTACTATAATCAAATATCCAGGTAAATTATTAAGTTTACTATCCCAATTTAGAACCTTACTATCACCACTGTTTCCATTAGTTTACCTTCTTAGTATAATTCTTAGTCTAGTATCATTAATTATACCTTTAATTATATTTTTAATTATACTTATAGTAGAGCTTTATACAGGTATAAAAGAAGTCAATTTAAAAAGAAGACTAATAATTATTTATTGGCTAATTGTATTTCTGTTCATTATTTTATGTAGTACTTCCGTTATACTATATATAATGTTTCAGAAAATCCTATATATTCGGTTACTATTTTTATGGCTTATTATGTTCTGTATTTGCATAGCTAGATTAGAATTAATAGCAGATAGACATAGAATTGTACTACCTACACACATTTTACCTCCATCAAGTCACTATTAAAGTGGCTTTTTTCTTTCTAGTAGCCAATATCCTACTTTTATGCTAACATAAGCAATATATTAAATATATCTATGTCTAATTTTTGGCAAACACTACCTAAACCTTTTTTTGTCTTAGCTCCTATGGAGGAAGTCACAGATACTGTTTTTAGGAGAATTATTAGCTCCTGTGGACGACCTGATGTGATGGTGACAGAATTTACCAGCGTTGAAGGACTCGCCTCTGAAATTGGAAGATCAAAGGTAATTCATCGATTGCAGTATACTCCAGAGGAACAACCCCTAGTAGCCCAAATTTGGGGTATTACACCAGAGCATTATTATCAGGCAGGAGTTTATGCCAGAGAACAAGGATTTGCTGGCCTAGATATCAATATGGGCTGCCCAGTCAAAAAAGTAATCAAACAAGGAGCCTGCTCAGCCTTAATCAAGAACCCAAACTTAGCATCAGATATAATCAAAGCAGCTAAAGAAGGTGCTCAAGACATACCAGTCAGTGTCAAAACTAGAATTGGATTTGGTGAGATTCAAACCGAAGAATGGATTGGATTTTTATTACAACATAATCTCGACGCCCTCACCGTACATGGACGCACAGTCAAAGAACTATCAGACTACCCGACACATTGGGATGAAATAGGTAAAGCCGTCAAACTAAAAAATCAGCTAAGTCCAGAGACAGTTATAATCGGCAACGGTGATATATTATCCTATCAACAGGGATTAGCAATGGCAGAACAATATAAAGTCGACGGCATAATGATTGGAAGAGGAGTATTCCATAATCCTTGGATATTCGATCCCAAGATAGACCCAAATGACCTAAGTACAGAATTAAAAGTACAAAAATTAATCGAACATATACAATTATTCGATCAAACATGGGGTGATGAAAAACACTTCGCAGTAATGAAAAAGTGTTTCAAAATGTATCTTAATAACTTTCCAGGAGCAAGCGAAATTAGAGCTAAATTAATGAGTTGTACTACTGCAGAGGAATGTATAGATATTTTAAGGAATATTTAAAAGTTACCTCTTGAAGGATTGGAGGTATTTTTGAAACTTTGAGTTTTTGTCTCTCTTTTTAACTCCATCCCTACGAGAGGTAAACCCGTAGGTAGATGGAGGGGGGAGCCTGCAAGGCGGGGGTGGACATTATTCAAAACTCACAATTCACCATTCATAATTTCACCCCTTCCTACTCAAAAGGTTAAAAATGTGGTATAATATAATTAATAATCAATTTAAAATATGCAAAATAAAACATTATCCAAAACCATAATCTATCAAGCACCAAATGGAGCCATAGAACTCAAAGGAGACTTTAGTAAAGAAACAGTCTGGGCAAATCTTGATCAGATAGCCTCTGTCTTTGGCCGAGATAAATCAGTAATATCAAGACATATTAAAAATATTTTTAAAGAAGAAGAATTAGATAGAAATTCAGCTGTTGCATTTTTTGCAACAGTTCAAAAAGAAGGAGAAAGAGAAGTTGAAAGAAATATAGAATATTTTAACCTAGATGTATTAATATCAGTCGGATATAGAGTTAATTCTAAAATAGCAACTCAATTCAGACAATGGGCAACCCAAACCCTCAGACAACACATTACTGAAGGCTATACCATCAACAAAAAGCTAATCTCCAAGAATTATAAACTATTCCAGCAAGCACTCACAGATATACAAAATATATCTCAGAACCAACTATCCTCCAATGATATATTAGAATTAATCAAAGTCTTTAGCCAAACATGGTTTTCACTCGATGCCTACGGTAGATAAATTGAGGGGTGGCAGGTTTCAGCTGACGGGGTGGACTGCTCTCTGCCCTCCCTTTGGGGAGGTGCCCGCAGGGTGTAGGAGGACAGGAGCAAATCTCATTTACGACGGGGGAGGGTGGACTAATATTATCGAAGAAGAATAATCAAATCCATCATATAACAATCTCAAAAAATAATATGATATAATAATAAAGCTCTCTTGTAAAAACCACAATGACAATGTTCTCATTACAAGATCTGTTTGATATGATTCGAGAAGTAGATAATATAAATTTAGGATTGTGGGGAATAGGGAAAGCAAAAACAGTAACACATCTAGTAGATGAAGTTCAGGAAGGGGAGGCAATCTTAGAGATAGTTAATGGATATATAGTTCGTAGAATACAGTCAATAAGTATAACAGTCTACTCACCAACACAACCCACACTGTTACTAAGAGAAGTAAAACAAGTATTCCAAGACGGTAGAGTAAGGCAAAGAAACTTACCAGATAACTGTTCAGTAGCAGAGAAAGTCAAGGCATTACATAACGAAACTCCAGAAGAAGCAGCCATCAGAGGTATGCTAAATGAATTGAAAATACAAGTTGATTTAGAGCAATTAATTTACAATCGTAAATACACTAAAGAGGGGACCTCCAACAGCTATCCGGGAATCATTACAGAAAAAGAAATACATATTTTTGAGTGCAAATTTACTCAAGACCAGTTCAAACCAACTGGCTATATAGAAGAGCAAGAAGATAAAACAAATCATTTTAAGTGGATCAATCAAACTACAGTGTAAATCGCTGTAGTTTTTTCTTTCACCAAAAATTTTAATTATAGCGAATTTGTCATAAGCCATAATTAGAACTCAACCAGGACTAAATAGTTATAAAAGATGTGGAAAATAAATATACAAAATATTATTTAAACCCTAAATTTTGAGATAAATAATTTCTAACGACAATTTTTGTTGGTAGATTTTGTATTTCATCCCTACTCTAAACAAAAATCTTAAAATGCGGTATAATTAAATTACATAATATACAAACATAATAGTATGAGCCAAGATTTAGAGCTATTAAATAATTTCGTTATATTCCAAACAGACTCAGGGAAGATTAACATTGATGTTTTTTTTAAAGATGAAACCTTATGGCTTACCCAAAAGAAGATGGCTGAGTTATTCGAGGTCAAAATCCCAGCTATTTCAAAGCATTTAGATAATATTTATACAGAAGGTGAGCTTATCAAAGAGGCAACTGTTTCCATTTTGGAAATAGTTCAAAATGAAGGTAAAAGAAAAGTTAAAAGAAAATTAGAATATTATAACTTGCAAGCTATTTTAGCAGTTGGATATCGTGTAAATTCACATAGAGCAATAGAATTCCGTAAATGGGCATCTCTAGTTTTGCAAGAATATATAATCAAAGGCTTTGCGATGGATGATGAGAAGCTGAAACAAATCAAGCATTTTGGTAAAGATTATTTTGATGAAATGCTTGAAAGAATTCGTGAAATACGAATGAGTGAGAGGAGACTATATCAGAAAATAACAGATATATACACACTTTCAGCAGATTATGATAGTCAAGCAGATATCACTAAACATTTTTTTGCAACAGTACAAAATAAATTACATTGGGCAATCACTGGAAAGACCGCAGCTGAAATTATATACAATGAGGCTGATCATAAAAAAATATTTATGGGTTTAAAAACTTGGAAACATTCTCCCAGTGGTAAAATTCTAAAAAGTGATGTTTTAATAGCTAAGAATTATCTTGATCAAAATCATATTAAAGAACTAGAGAGAATAGTATCGGCTTATTTAGACCTAGCAGAAAGTAGAGCCAGAAATAGAAAAGTAATGAATATGAAAGATTGGGATATTTTCTTACACCAATTCTTAGAACTTTCAGGGGATCCAATTTTGCTAGATAACGGTAAAGTATCAATGCTTGAAGCTAAGCTCAAAGCTGAAGCAGAATATGATAAATTTAGAGTAATTCAAGATAAAAATTACGCAAATGACTTTGATAAATTAGTAGAGAAAATAAAAAAATAACTTTATAGGCTATTGTTCTGTGATATCTAAATAGTATTTATAAACCTTAAGGTCTCTTGCCACACCATTTGTTTCCTAGGAGCGACCTTACAGTCGCCTGTGTTTTATATCAAAATTCCCCTCTCCACCTACGGTCGATAAATTGAGGGGTGGCAGGTTTTACCTGACGGGGTGGAAAAGTATTGTGTCCTCCCTCGGGGGAGGTGGCACGAAGTGACGGAGGAGGACAGGAGCAAATCCTATTTGCGACGGCGGCGGAGGACATTTGCGACGGGGGATTGTGGACTGAGCTAATGTCTCCCTTCGGAGGGAGTACCCGCAGGGGGAGGGTGGACATCGCTTCTCATACTAAAAATTGACGACTACTATTGACAAAATTAGTTTTATATGCTAATGTCTATTTGAAAAATAAATTCATTAATGAAAAAAACTGAAGTTACTGAAGTTATCAAACAAAATACTCTTCGGGGCCCTGACCATCGTATTCTTTTCTTGCTTTTCGGAGTAATAGTTGGTGCTGCACCAAGTATTGGCTCCCTTCCACGGCTTCAAAGAGCCGAAGCTGACTCTGCTCGACTCGAGCAAATCAGGGCAGCTATCAGGGAATCGAACAACCCTCGTCCCATTAATTGTGAGCCATACATCTCACAACCATGGGCAGGACATGTCCTACTCAAGGACTGGCCGGAGGGTGAGCCTAAACCGGAGGTCTGCCACCTCAGACCTGAGGCGGAAAGGCTCGGCCTTGTTCCTAAAAGCCCAATCTGAGACTTGTTGTCTCCAACTTCAAGCCACCCACTCGCGGTGGCTTTTTAAATTATAAAAAAAGCTCGAGTTTTATACCCGAGCCAATTTACTCAAAATGACAATCTATCTTATATAATGATACTCTATGACATTCCCGGTTCTATCTCTTTTTTTGGGAAATATCACATTATTAGTTTGTTTATCTATTGTGAGTATATCATTGTCTCTACAATCTAATAGAAGAATATTTTGTATGTAATCTAAATATTCTTCTGACTCTGGGTGCTCTGCTAACAGATCTATCAGCTGAGCTTTACTTATTATTTTCTGATTTTTTCTAACACAAATAATAGTTACCCGCATCAACCACACAGCAGACTTGTGTTTGTTGGCAGTTCTTGGATCCATGGAATGATTTGGCGATAACCTTGATAATTATATATAATTTTTTCAATAATATCAAATACATATAACATAAAAATATATATCCCCCAAGCCACCCTCCCAGAGAGTGGCTTTTTAAATTCCCCTCTTGAGGGGTGCCGTCTTTTAGACGGTGGGGTGGATTATTTCACAACTTGAGCTAATCTCTCCCTTCGGAGGGAGTACCCGTAGGGGGGAGGGTGGAGTAATATTATGCTATAAGTATTCAGTAAACAAAAGCTTCATCTACAAAATGGATCCTAATATGCAGGAGCACAAAAAAATCAAAGCCCGGGTTAACTGGAAACACATAGGAACTGGTAGTGAAGGTAAGGGAAAAATTCTTGAATATGATTCTGTCGAACAGGTAAAGAGTATATGTGAAGAAATGAATCAATTAAGTGCTGGATTTCATATATACTCTATAGAGTATATATGAACCACAAAATATCTAGATCGACTAAACCCCCAAGCCCCCTGCATCGCAGAGGCTTTTTTCTTTCCTCCAAAAATTTTAATTATAGCGAATTTGCCATAAGCCATAATTAGAACTCAACCAGGACTAAATAGTTATAAAATATATAGCAAATAAATATACAAAATATTATTTAAAACCTAAATTTGTAGATAAATAATTTCTATCGACAATTTTTGTTGGTAGATTTTGTATTTTGGTGTTACTCTAAACAAAAAGGTAAAAATGTGGTATAATATATGCAATTAATAGAAATTTATTGTATTATGGCAAAAGCAACTAAATCCCCAAAAGAAAAGAAGCAGCATAGTATAGAAGAATCCCTTTGGGAATCAGCTAATAAACTTCGTGGTACAGTTGAGTCTTCAGAATACAAACATGTTGTATTAGGTTTAATATTTCTTAAATTTGCTAGTGATAAATTTGAGGAGCGAAGAGAAGAATTAAGAGCAGAAGGAAAAGAGAAATATTTGGAAATGGTAGAATTCTACACAATGAAAAATGTTTTTTATCTTCCACAAGAGTCTAGATGGAGCTATTTGATAGAAAATTCTAAACAAAATGATATTGCTCTCAAAATCGACACAGCTCTTTTTACCGTCGAGAAGAATAACCCATCTCTCAAAGGAGCATTACCAGATAATTACTACTCCAGACTAAATCTTGATGTCACAAAATTATCTTCTCTACTAGATACCATAAATAAAATCAATACACTTGCAGATAAATCACAGGATATAGTAGGAAGAGTATATGAATATTTCTTGAGTAAATTTGCTATTGCAGAGGGAAAAGGAAAGGGAGAATTTTATACCCCAAAAAGTATTGTCAATCTTATTGCTGAACTTCTCGAACCCTATAAAGGAAAAATTTACGATCCTGCTTGTGGTTCGGGAGGTATGTTTGTTCAATCAGTAAAGTTTATTGAAGCTCATCATGGAAACACTCACGATGTTTCTATTTATGGACAAGAGTACACCTCTACAACTTACAAATTAGCAAAAATGAATCTCGCAATTCGTGGAATATCAGCTAATCTTGGAGATGTACCTGAAAATACATTTTTTAGAGATCAGCATAAAGATCTCAAAGCAGACTTTATAATGGCAAATCCTCCGTTCAATCAAAAACAGTGGCGAGCAGAAAATGAATTGACAGACGATCCTCGCTGGGCTGGATATGATGTACCACAAACAGGGAATGCAAACTATGCATGGATTCTCAATATGGTCTCAAAACTTTCTGAGAATGGTGTGGCTGGATTCCTTTTGGCGAATGGTGCTTTGTCTGGTAGTGGTACAGAATATAATATTCGAAAGAAGTTGATTGAAAACAATTTAGTAGAAGCAATATTGGTTTTACCAAGGAATTTATTTTATACGACAGATATTAGTGTGACTCTTTGGATTGTGAATAAGAATAAAAAAGCTCGCACAATCGAGATCAATGGAAAAGTTAAAAAGTATAGGGATAGACAAAAAGAAATATTATTTATGGACTTGCGACAAATTGGGATTCCATTTGAGAAAAAATACATCCAATTTTCTGATGATGATATAAAAAAGATAACGGACACATATCATAACTGGCAACAGGCTGATTTTGAAACAACTTATCAGAATACTCCAGAATTTTGTTATAGTGCACCTTTTGATGAAATTGTAAAAAAAGACTTTTCACTGGTACCAAGTAAGTACATCGAGTTTATAAATCGAGATGAAAATATTGATTTTGATGAAAAAATGCAAAGCTTACAGAATGATTTTTCTGAACTCTTACAATCGGAAGAACAATCAAAAAAAGACCTTCTAGAAGTTTTTAAAGAACTCGGTTATGAGATCAAATTATAAAAAATTAGGAAATTATATACGTGAAGTAAACATTCGAGACTCTAATTTAAAAGTGGATCTTCTTTTGGGTGTCAGTATTCTAAAAAAGTTCATCCCCTCAATTGCAAACACAATTGGCACAGATATGTCAACATACAAAATTGTGAAAAAGGGCCAATTTGGTTATGGAACAGTAACCTCAAGAAATGGAGACAAAATTTCTATTGCATTGCTTGAAGATAATGAAGAAGCAATTGTTTCACAAGCATATAAAACTTTTGAAGTTGTTGATATCAATGAATTAGATCCACAATATTTAATGATGTGGTTTCGTCGCCCTGAATTTGATAGATACGCTCGTTTTATGTCGCACGGAAGTACTAGAGAAGTGTTTGGTTGGGAAGAAATGTGTGGGGTTGAACTTCCAGTCCCTCACATCAATAAACAAAGAAAGATTGTGAAAGAATATAATATAGTTAAAGATCGTATTGAACTAAATAACAAACTGATTCAAAAACTAGAAGACACTGCTCAAGCGATTTATAAGCAATGGTTTGTAGATTTTGAATTCCCAGATAAAGATGGCAAGTCATACAAATCTAGTGGTGGCGAAATGGTCTGGTGTGAAGAGTTAGATAAGGAAATCCCTAAGGGGTGGGAGGTGAAAGATATTGCATCTTTTTCAAAAGATATAGTTTGTGGAAAAACGCCACCAACAAATGATGAAAAAAATTATGGTGATTTTATGCCATTTCTGACAATTCCAGATATGCACAACAAAATTTTTGCTTTGGAAACAGAAAGATTTTTGTCCCTACAAGGGGTAGAAACACAAAAAAATAAAACACTACCAGAAAATTCAATTTGCGTGAGCTGTATTGGAACAGCAGGTATAGTTGTTTTAACTTCAGAACCTTGCCAAACAAACCAACAAATTAATAGCGTGATTTGTAAAGATGATATATGTCATTACTACATGTATTTTTCTTTAAAAGAATTAGGGAACATGATTAAAGAATGGGGCAATAAAGGTTCTGTTGGAGTAAATATGAATAAGACAGAATTTTCCGTATTGTTATTATTGCAACCAGATAAGAACAAAATGAAAGAATTTAATACTTTGGTTGATCCAATTTTTAAAGGAATTAAATCTCACCAAAAAGAAAGTTTAGCTTTAAGGAAGATGAAAGATTTACTCCTTTCTAAACTTGCAACTATTAATGATTAAAAGATATGATTGCTTTAAATCCGTTCACTGGTGAATTTACTAGTTTAAGCTTCATAATCAATGAAGATAATTTTGAGGATATTTCAATAGAGGATTCTGCAATAGATAAATTTTATTATTTTAAGAATAAGCAAAAGGGTCTTATAAAACATTTTATACTCAAAAAAGGGTTTCAGACTCAAAAATCTTGTGATGTTACTTTAATAAAACAAGATAGTGGTAAATTTACTCCTCGATTTAATTTCTATATTTGGAATAAAACAAAAAAATCAAAAGAAGAGTTTGAAAGAAAAGAGCTTAATCAAAACTTTATAAAATCTAATATTAGTCTTGATGATTGTTATAAAGAATTTTTAGCTTTATTGGACTTTTTAAAAAGTTTCGAAAATATAGAAATAGGTGATACATCATTTAAAGTCGTAGATAAAAATAAATTTATTCTTAATTTTAAAACGCAAGAAGAGGTGCAAAAAATAAAAGATTTAAGCCAAATTTTTTTAGAGGGAGATATTTCAGAAGAAGATGTAATCAAAGCTCTGTCAGATAACCGAAAGAAAAATTTAGAAGAATTTAGGACTCTTCTTGAAGATACAGAATATTGGAATATTTATTTTGAAAATAATAAAGCTGATATCAAAGGAACAGGTGAGGAAGCTGTTTGGCATCACTTTTTAAAAAGTAATGATTGGATAATTGGTCTTAATGTAGATATTCGATTTATTAAGGAATTTGTAGATGAAGTAAATACTGGAATCCCAGATACGACTGGAAAAGGAAGCCCAAATACAGATCAAATTGGATGGTCAGACTACACAACTTTAATTGAATTCAAAACTCCTAATACTGATATTTTTACTAAAACAAAGAAATCAACTTCAAGGGCGAATACTTGGTCTTTTTCAGATTCATTTATTGACGGAATAAGTCAGTGTTTAGCACAAAAGTTTGATTGGGATAAAACTCATAAAACCAAAAATCTTCTTAATAACAGCCAAGAAATAATCGATCAAAACAAGACAAGAACAGTTGATCCGAAAAGTATTTTCATAATTGGCTCTAAATCTAGAGAATTCTCAGAAAACTCAACTAATACTAATATAATTACAAAAAGAGATACTTTTGAAAGATTTAGAAGAAACAATAGAAATGTGGAAATTATTACTTTTGACGAGCTTTATGAAAGAGCCTATTTTATCGTTTATAACGAAAAGACACTTGATCTAGATAAAATTACAGACAATTCAATTATAAACCCTCAATATTTACCATCTTAATTAAACTTTTATGAAATTTACCGAAGAAAAACTCGAGCAGGCAATCATAGAACTCTTTTCAGAAGTAGGGATACCCCACTATCACGGGGAGAGCATTCACAAAGAAATGAGTGATGTTCTCTTGCGAGATGATTTGGGGACTTTTCTGAGAAATAGATATTCGGGGGAAGGAATAACTGAAAATGAAATTGAATCAATAATCCGTAGACTTGAATTGTTTCCAAGTTCAGATTTATATGGAAGTAATAAAGCAATTTTCAATCTTATTTCCAATGGTTTTATTCTCAAGAGGGAAGACCATACCCAGAAAGATATTTTTATTGAACTTCTCGACTACAATATGGTCGACAATAATATCTTCAAGATTGTCAATCAGCTTGAAATTGTTGGATATGAAAAAAGAATCCCTGATGGGATTTTATATATCAATGGTTTGCCACTGGTTGTCTTTGAATTCAAAAGTGCTATCAAAGAGAATACGACTATCAAAGATGCCTATACTCAACTAACTGTCCGTTATCGTAGGGATATCCCTGAGCTTTTTAAATACAATGCTCTTTGTGTGATTAGTGATGGTGTAAATAATAAAATGGGATCATTTTTTGCTCCGTATGATTTCTTTTATGCTTGGCGAAAAGTGGAAGATGGAGATGAGCCAGCAGATGGAATAGATTCGCTCTTTACTATGATAAAGGGGCTTTTTGATAAGAAAAGACTTCTTGATGTAATTCATAATTTTATCTATTTTCCTGATACTACTAAAGATGATGTGAAGATTGTTTGTCGCTATCCGCAGTATTATGCAGCAAATAAACTCTTTGAGAGTATCAAAGAAAATATGCGACCCCATGGAAGTGGTAAGGGTGGAACATATTTTGGGGCTACAGGTTCAGGAAAGAGTTTTACTATGCTCTATTTGACTCGTTTGCTGATGAAGAGTAAACATTTTAGTGCGCCAACCATACTACTTATTACTGACAGAACTGATTTGGATGATCAGCTATCTACACAATTTACTAATGCTAAAAAGTTTATTGGTGATGAAAATGTGATTAGCGTTGAAAGTCGTGAGGATTTGAAAAATAAATTACAAGGTATTGAGAGTGGGGGAGTCTATTTGACTACTATCCACAAATTTACTGAAAGTACTGAGCTTTTGACTGATCGCACAAATGTAATTTGTATTTCTGATGAGGCTCATCGTTCACAGATTAATCTTGATCAAAAATTGAAGATTACTGACAAGGGGGTAGAGGTGAAGTATGGTTTTGCAAAATATCTACACGATTCATTGCCAAATGCGACTTATGTGGGTGTTACTGGAACACCTATTGATGGGACTTTGGATGTGTTTGGTTCTGTGGCGGATGCGTATACTATGCGTGAATCTGTTGAGGATGAAATTACTGTGAGAATTATTTATGAAGGAAGGGCTGCTAAGGTGATAATGAATGAAGATAAACTAAAAGAAATTGAAGAATATTATAAGAAATGTGACGAAGAAGGTGCGAATGAATACCAAATAGAAGAAAGTAAAAAAGCTGTTACCCAAATGGAAGTTATTTTGGGGGATCCAAATCGTTTGAAATTGCTGGCGTCTGATTTTGTGCAGCACTATGAGACGAGAATTGCCGAAGGTGCGAGTGTACTTGGGAAGGTGATGTTTGTTTCGTCTAGTCGTCCGATAGCGTATAACTTCTATAAGGAAATTATTGCTCTACGTCCTGAGTGGGCAGAGATAAAAGCCTGTGATGATGGTGTAGAGATATCTGAGCAAGAAAAGCAGGAATTAAAACCGATTGAGAAGATAAAAATGGTGATGACGAGACACAGAGATGATGAAAAAGTCCTTTATGATATGCTGGGAACAAAAGATGACAGAAAAGAATTAGATCGTCAGTTTAAGAGTGCTAAATCTAACTTTAAAATTGCTATTGTGGTGGATATGTGGTTGACGGGATTTGATGTGCCCTTTTTGGAATCAATTTATATTGATAAGCCGATTCAGCAACACTCATTGATACAGACTATTTCTCGTGTGAACCGTGTGTATGAGGGTAAGGAATGTGGTTTGGTGGTGGACTATATTGGAATCAAGAGTAATATGAATGTGGCTTTGAAAAAGTACGGCAATGGTGGAGTTGGTGGCGGTGATTTTGAGGGAATAGAAAAAGCTGTTGTTATTGTAAAAGATCAGTTGGATTTATTACATAAGCTATTCCATAACTTTGATAATGCTCTATATTTTAGTGGGACTCCACTTGAAAAATTACATTGCTTGAATCGTGGTGCTGAATACGTACAACTTACCGATGAACTAGAAAAGCGCTTTATGGCGATAACAAAAAAACTGCGTTCTGCTTATGATTTGTGCTGCTCGAGTGAGGACATTGATCAAAGGGAACGGGATTATATTCATTTCTACTCTGCCATCCGAGCTATTGTTCATAAGCTAACCAAAGGTGATGCTCCAGATACTGCTCAAATGAATGACCGAGTGAGGCAGATGATACAGGAAGCTTTGATAAGTGATGGAATAGAAGAGATATTTAAGCTAGATAAGAATGATCCGAAAAATAATGCCGATATATTTAGTGATGAGTATATGGCGAGGATAGATAAAATAACACTGCCGAATACTAAAATTAAGTTGTTGCAACAGTTGTTGGCTAAAGCGATTGATGAATTTAAGAAAACAAACAAGATTAAAGGTGTTGATTTTTCAAAACGATTAAAAAAACTGATTGACGTTTATAATGAGAGAAAAGATTTTGATGTCTTTCAAAGTGATGTGCTGGATGATGTTGCAGAACAATTTTCAAATTTGTTCAAAGATCTGCAAAAAGAAAGAAGCTCTTTTATGGATTTAGGTATTGATTTTGAGGAAAAAGCTTTTTATGACATTCTTAAAGCAGTCGCTGAGAAATACAAGTTTGATTACCCTGAAGAGAAGCTTATTGCATTATCTCAATCTATTAAAGCTATTGTAGATGATAAGGCGCGATACACAGATTGGTCTCAAAAAGCTGACATAAAAGCCGAACTCAAAGTAGATTTGATTTTAACATTGGATCAGCATGGATATCCTCCAGTTCCAAAGGATGAAATATTTAAAGAAATCTTTGAACAGGCAGAGAATTTTAAGAAGTATGTTCAAATATAAGATACAATTATTTATAAATGATATAATAAATTTAAATAATAACATTTTATGAAGCAATACACTATTACTTATTATCTAATTTTCTAAAATTATGAACGATATTATTTGTCCAAATTGTAAAAAAGCTTTCAAAGTTGATGAGGCTGGTTTTGCGGATATTATGAAACAGGTTCGTGACCATAAATTCGAGGAGGAATTAAGAGAGAGATTGTCTATTGCTGAGAAAGAAAAAGAAAGTGCTGTCAAATTAGCTGAATCTAATTTAAAAAATAAATTGCAAGAGGAATTAGCCAAGAAGGATAGAGATTTATTAGACTTAAAGGCTGAAAAGGATCGGAAATTAGCTGAACAATTGGCAAAGAAAGAGGCTGAACTAGCTGAGATGAAGTCTAAAATTGATAAGTCCGAGATAGAGAAAAAACTTAGTGTTACTGAGGCTGTCAAAAGGATTGAAAAAGAGCGAGATGATTTGGCTCATAATTTACAAAATAAAGAAACTGAAAAACAATTATTAGAAAAATCTCTATATGAGAAGTTTGCATCTGAACTGAAGACAAAAGATGATATTATCAAAATGAAAGATGATGAAATTGCTCTTCGTAAAGATATGAAGCTGAAACTATCTACCAAAATGGTTGGTGAAACTCTGGAACAGCATTGTGAGACAGAATTCAATAAACTTCGTGCGACTGCTTTTCAGAATGCTTATTTTGAGAAAGATAATGACTCTAAAACTGGTAGCAAGGGTGACTTTATTTATCGTGAGACAGACTCTGCAGGTAATGAGATTATCTCAATTATGTTTGAAATGAAGAATGAGGGAGACGGAACTGCTACAAAAAAGCGAAATGAAGATTTTTTACGAGAATTGGATAAGGACCGTTTAGAAAAGAAATGTGAATATGCTGTCCTTGTGTCACTGTTAGAAGCTGACAATGAACTGTATAATTCTGGAATTGTTGATGTGTCTCATCGGTTTTCTAAAATGTATGTTGTTCGTCCGCAATTTTTCATTCCGATTATTACATTGTTGCGAAATGCGGCTATGAATTCTCTTCAATATAAAGCAGAACTTGCTTTGGTAAAAAGTCAAAATATTGATATTACAAACTTTGAGGATAATATAAATAAATTCAAAGAAGGCTTTGCTAAAAATTATGATCTTGCTAGTCGTAAATTTAAAACTGCTATTGAAGAGATAGATAAAACTATCGACCATTTACAAAAAACAAAAGATGCTCTCTTGTCTTCTGAGAATAATCTAAGATTAGCTAATAATAAAGCAGAGGACCTCACTATCAAGAGATTAACTCGTGATAACTCTACTATGCAAGTAATGTTTGAAGAATTATCTAAATCTAAGTAAAAACTCTTATTCTGAAATTTTTCATTAGAGTTGTAAAATTAAGGTTATATCTTTTTATAAAGTGTATTGACTAATATTCTAATTTGTGATATATAATATTCTGTTTATAGATGAAAATTTCGCTGGTAATAGTGTTATTAAAATATATTTTAGTTTCACTACTACTCGTGAGAGTAGTGCCCTTTACCTTTGAACTTGTAATGATTAGTCAAAAAATGCGTCTTAAGCTTGAAGATGTTAAGTTTGATAGAGGTCTAATGTTAAGAGCAATCCAATTACTGGATACTCTAATCCAAGGTCCTGATCCTGTTACAGATCCAGAGGCATGCGATAAATATGGTACTGCCATGGATTATTTAGATCAATATGCTAGTTGTGCTCAGCTTTATCAATCAAGAGATGCATTGAATCAAGCTGTTAACATAATTCAATCTGGTATGGATGATGAGTATTTATACAAAATATTAGCTCTGAATGCTCGATCTGCTCTCAGGTATCAAAGGCGTCATTTAATTCACAAAGGCCCATTAAATAGACTGCTTTTGATAATGTCTTGATATCTTCTTTAGGTTCCCCAAAGGTCATAAGTCTTTTACTTATGACCTTTTTTATATATACTGAGAGAATTTTTGGGGTAGGTATGAAAAAAATGAGAAACATCGTAGATAATATTTTAATGTTGAAATTTATTTTGTCTCCCTTCCATCCCTACGTGAGGCAGGCGGGGGGAGTACCCGTAGGGGGAGGGTGGATAGAAAACATTTTAAATTTTAGTGTAAATAAAAACCCCGACTATGATCTGTTGGGGTTTCAGGAGATAATTATAGCATTATGTCTTGATCACAATATCAAGAGCAACTAACTGTGGTCTGTTTATATTATGTACTTTTGAAAAGTTCTTAATAATATTATCTATAATATCCAGTGGTTCTTTTCCAGGTTGTACTGAGAAGCAACCTGTGATGGTCGAGACTTTGGGATTACCTTTGTCCCGAATATGGATACGATATTCATATCTATCACAGTTTGATGCTTGACATTGATTCGTTTCGGGAGATTGATGCAACTCTGATTGAACCATGACTGACTGTTTTGAGATAATAGTCACTCTACTAAAGTATCATATTTTTAATATTTTTGTCAATATTAATTAAATACATGTTTTATATTGATCTATATAATCTAAGATTTTAGTATTAAGATATTTACAAATGGCTTTATTTATGATAAGTTAGTCATGCCCAACAAGATTCATTATGAGACCTCGCAAAGAAATCATTATCGACAGTGCTGCTTTTTGTAATTCTATGACAAAGGCATCCCTGAGGCTGGCATTGCACAAAAGAATTATCCCGGTCTATATCGGCATGGCTATAATTTCATTTATAGTCAGTCGTTGAGGTGAATAGAATATTTCATCTTAGCTACCTATTGGGGTAGCTTTTTATTTTTTTGTATTAAAATATATAAATTCTTGTCTCCCTTTGGAGGGAGGACTATACTTGAAATACTAAAATATTAGAATAAACTTTATACAATATTAGACTCAGTCCTCACTCCGTCGTCGCAAATGGGGATTTGCTCCTTGAAAACCCACGGTTTCCAACACTCGGTCTTTGACCTCGTTGCCTTCCTTCACGGTAAAACTACCGTTTTCCCGACCCCTTTCCCAGAATTTCAGTCTCTAACTACGGTGCCACCTCCCCCAAGGGAGGACAGAAAAACTACAATACAGGCGACTGAGAGGTCGCCCCTACGACTAAGAAATGGAGGGATAAACCCTCCGCTATGAATTTATATTATAAACTAGTCTATTATTATGGTATAATATAATTAATACATATATCCTGTTTAGAAATACTATGTCAAAAAAAACACTAAATCAACAATCTTCATCGGAGCTTATCCAAGCTAGTACGGCTCAGTATTTGACTTTTGTATCTGCTAGTGGAGATGATTCGGAAAGTATAGAGGTCAGATATGAAGATGAAAATATCTGGATGACTCAAAAAATGATGGCGGAAATGTATGGGGTATCTGTGCAAGCTATACAACAGCATATTGCTACTTTGGTAGAAAAAAAAGAAATTGATTCAGCAACTATCAAGCAATACTTGATAGTTCAAAGAGAAGGTATAAGAGAAGTAAAAAGGAATATAGACCATTATAATCTCCAAGCTATTATCGCAGTTGGATTCAAGATAGAAAATGACAGAGCTGTACAATTTCGTAAATGGGCAAGACAAATAGTAAAAGATTATACTATTCAGGGTTGGGCTATGGATAGTGAAAGGTTAAAGCAAGCTAATCAATTTGATAAAGAGTTTTTTGAAAGACAATTACAAAAGATTAGAGAAATCCGACTTAGTGAAAGAATGTTTTATCAAAAAGTGACGGATATCTATGCAACTAGTGTTGATTATGATTCTTCTGCTTCTACTACTATTAAGTTTGGGTCTCCCACAGAATATGGTATAATTAGGGTTAATAAAACCTTTATTTATGCAAAGAAACAAGTATATAAAAAACGCAAAGATTTCAGAGGTAAAATTCAGACAATTACTAAAGATATATAGTATAGATGAAAGTGCTTCAAAAGCAGCATTAATCGTAGGAGTACATATCAATACAGCAGAGAGAATATTTAAGCTATTAAGACAAAGAGTTGCTTTTGTAGCACTTCAAGAAACAGAGAAAGAATTATCTGGAGAATTTGAAGTAGATGAATCATATTTTGGAGCAAAAAGAATAAGAGGAAAAAGAGGGAGAGGAGCAGCAGGAAAAACACCAGTATTTGGATTATTAAAGAGAAATGGTAAAGTATATACACAAATTATAAAAAAGTGTTCTAAACAAGAGATTATGCCAATAATACAAGGTAAAATATTAGAAAGCTCTACTATATATTCTGACGGTTGGAAAGCTTATGATGGATTAGTTTTAAATGGATATGAACATTATCGTATATACCATTCACATGATGAATTTGCCAGAGGCAAAAATCATGTGAATGGTATTGAATCTTTTTGGTCTTTCACTAAAAGAAGACTTAATAAATTTAATGGCTTTACTAAATCTAATTTCTCTATCTTTCTTAAAGAATCTGAATTCAGATTCAATCATAGACATGATAATATTTATATGTTACTATTATCTCATATTAGAAAATTTCCACTCTAAATTATCTACATATTCTGTGGGAGACCCTAAGTTTTTCCAAATTATACAAAATAAATTGCATTATGCGGTGCATAGACATACAGCTCCTGAATTGATTGTAAAAAGAGCTAATGCTGATAAAGAAAATATGGGGCTTACTAACTGGTTAGATGCTCCAAATGGTAAAATTCAAAAATATGATGTAAGTATTGCGAAAAATTATCTTACAGAAAAGGAAATAAATTTTTTGGAAAGAATAGTTTCTATGTATCTTGATTATGCGGAGCTACAGGCTGAGAGAAATATCCCTATGACAATGGAGGATTGGAGTAGGCGGCTTGATTCTTTTTTGGAATTTAATGATAGAGATATACTTATCAATGCAGGTAAAATTAGTAGTGAGGAGGCTAAACTTTATGCAGAAACTCAATTTGAAAAATATAGAATTGTGCAAGATAGGCTGTTTGAATCTGATTTTGATAAACAGATCAAAGAAATTCTAAAAGATAATGAATAAATAGGCGAATTAGTTCAATCCACACCCAGCACTTCGTGCCACCTCCTCCACCTGTCTGCCGTAGGTAGAAAGGTGGACATAATACAAATTACTCCACCCCGTCCAGCAAAGCTGTCCACCCCTCAAGAGGGGAATTTTAAAAACCTGTCTCCCTTTGGAGGAAGTACCCGTAGGGGGAGGGTGAACATAAATACAGGCGACTGAAAGGTCGCCCCTACGAATTCATCAATTAAAAACTCTCAGTCGCTGTTATTATAACTTGACAAATTTGATTTGGTATGTTACTATATTTGACAATGTGGTCATAGATGGCGTTTATACTTAGTATGT
>CAZYEN010000026.1:0-8998 GCA_964646465.1 uncultured Candidatus Saccharibacteria bacterium
CCCTATCAAGAGGGGAATTTAGCTCTGTCCTCCTCCGTCACCTACGGTGCCACCTCCCCCAAGGGAGGACAAAACTTAAACACACACTCATCCCCGTGCAAACGCTCGGGGATTTTTTATTACTACTTAATCTTCCACAACATATACCTCTGCAACGGATATAGCAATATTGCCCAGATTCTGCCATAGCATTTGGCTAGATATTGTCTTTGGGCCTTGTAATATCTTTTTTTAGTATTGATAATATTGCTCTCTGAACCTCCTTCATAATGCCAGATTGTGATTTGTTGGGTCCATTCAATATTATGTCCTGCTTGTTTGACTCGATGGCATAAATCTATATCCTCATAATACATAAAAAACCTCTCATCAAAACCACCTAGTTCGCGGAATAAGGCAGCCTCTATACAAAGTGAACCTCCACTTACCCAATCGGTGGTGATTGTCTGTTCCGTAGGGTTTTTCCATTGTTTTTTAGCCTTATTGCTAATTAAACTCTTTGGAGTAGGGAAGTCTCCATACTGATAAGCTTGAATTTGCTTCTCTTGATTCACTAGAGCTAGCCCTATGACTTTAGTGTTTTTGTCAATTGTGGATAATGTGTGGATATCTCCTTGTATGCGGGTATCGGGGTTAATAATACATAACCAATCACCTGTGGATTTAGTAGCTCCTATATTCACTCCTGAACCAAATCCAGCATTTTTATCTGAATATATTATTGTAATTTTTTCTGTGGATAAGTTTTGTATTATATCTAAATTCTCCCCTGAATTATTCTCTACTATGACAATTTCATAATCTCCAGTGGTATGTTGGATAATAGAATTTACACAGTCTATTAAAAATTTAAGACTTTTATAGGAGACAATTATAAATGATACTTTCTTATTCTTGAATATTGATGGCATAGTAGTGTTTTATTCGATTAATTCCAAGAGGTAAAAGACTGAGCCCAAATACTGATACTGCTATTAGAGTTTGGAGAAAAATATTCCAGTCATGTATAAAATATAATGCTATTCCCATTATTGTGGTGGCAACTACTATAAGTATATGTAACCATTGAAATCGTGGGAACCATCTCACATATCGTCTCACAAGATAAATATAGCTAATCAGTACTAACCCTTCCGTGATAGCGGTAGCAATAGCCGCTCCTAAATATGAATATATTGGGATGAGATACAAATTAAGAGCTATATTGAATACTGCCCCAATTATAGCTATATACATACTTTTATTTTGCAGAGAAGCTCCAATTAAAATATGCCCCATTAGATTACCTAGGAAAATAAATCCAATTCCTATGAATAATACTTGCAAGGTACTGGTAGCTGGCATAAAGTCTTTTCCCGCGATTAGGTTTAGAATTTTATTAGATAATAATATTCCAGCTACAGCTAAAGGAATAGCAATTGTGACTAAAATATTAAAAGCTTGCTGGAAAATATGCTGAAATCTAGTTTTATCTTGTATATAATATTTAGCGAATAATGGCAATAATATACCCATAAACATTCCGGGTAGAGCAATGAGGATTTCTAGAATTTTATAAGAAGCTCCATACAGTCCTACGGCTGTCTGGTCTTTCATTATGGATAACATTACTGTATCTATACGATAATAAATTAAGTTAAAGGTTATGATTATAAATAAGGGAAGAGCTTTTTTAAAAATTTGACTCCAATATACCCAATCTATATTTAGTTTAAGGGAATAATATTTATAAGTAGCTGATATCATAAATATAGCTTGTACAATACCAGAGGCACTGTACCAAACCATTACCCAAAATAGATTAACTTGTCCTAGGAAAGCAAGAGCTAAAACTCCTATCATTAAAGTTATTCTGGCTAAAAAATCTCCAATCGTTATCTTATCTGTTCGAAGTTTAGTCTGAAATACCCCTACTAATACTTGGGATAAAGATGCTCCAATTGTACCAATTGATCCTAAAGCTACTAAAACTTTCACCTCTCTAGTATACGTTGGGATTAACCAAACTGTAGTAGAAGCTAAAACTCCTATGACTAAAATTGACATCACTAGCCTCAGTGTAAACAAATTACTAACTATATGAGAGACTTGCTTTTCATCTTTGCCGGCAATTTCTGTTGTTAATAAAGCATTAAAACCAAATTCAGCCAACACACTAGCTATAATGAGATAATTAGTAATAGTAATATAGGCCCCAAAGCCATCTACTCCTAAAAATGTTGTCAGAATACGAATAGATACAAAACCAACTCCAATCATCACAAATTTACCTAAAATTTGGATAATACTATTTAGAGCTAATTTTTTATTCAGTGTCATAGATGAGAATTATTTAATTCCCTCTGCCTTATCCACTTGTTTTATTAAGAAGAACTCCTGTACTATAGTAAATACAGTAGTTGTAATCCAATATAAACTCATTGTTACTGGTAATGTATAAGCAAATATAGTCACTAATATTGGCATCATAAATAACATTTGTTTATTTAAGGTAGTGGCAAAATCTAGCTCTTCTAGCTTATTATCTTTTTTATTTTTAGACTTCTTAGATTCTTTTTTCTTAACTGGTTGAGTTCTCTTCATTATGAGCTTAATCTGATAGTACTGAGATAAACCTACCAAAAGTGCAAAAATAATATTTCTAGAATCTGATACATTGATAAGTCCCCAAAAAGTTGGGTTAAAACTTTCTGGAAAAGTAATAAATGAATAGGCAGCTGCATATTTTTCTGGAGTAAATATATTCAAAGAAACATTATAGATAGCAATCAATACTGGTATTTGAACAAATAAAAGAAGTATTCCAGCAAATGGATTGACATTATGATCTTTATACACTTTCATCATTTCCTCGGTCAATTTTTGTCTATCGTCTTTATATTTAGTTTGAATTTCTTTTAAAATAGGCTGTACAATTGTAAGTTCTCTTTGGCTTTTGATACTTGCTCTATACAAAGGTATCATTATAATTCGTACTACTAAAGTTGTCAAAATTATAGCTAAACCAATATTCGCTCCTGGAATAGTATTATAAAAAAATACCATAGAGTTAAATAAAGGTCGATATAATAATTCATTGAATAGCCATCCCATACCAGATTTTAGCTTAAATTGTTAATATAATTGTGCAGTTGATGTAAATAATCAGCTTTATTCTGACTTGTAATTTTGGTCCGCACTAGTACAAGTATATCATGTTTATTATTTTTTGTGATAATATTCTTACGAAACAATTCTCTGATTTGTCTTTTTAGACGATTACGATTAACTGCTAGAGGAATTTGCTTTTTAGGTATAATTATTCCTAGTCTATTGTATTCTAAAGTATTTGGTCTTTTGTATATCTGAAAGTTGTCTAGATATTGTGGTTTTATCTGAGAAAATATATTGGCTATATCTGATGCTTGATGAAGCCTTTGCATTAAAATTATTTATTTTATTTATAACAAAAAATTTAAACAGAAAGTTTAACTCTTCCTCTAGCTCTGCGTCGATTAATTAAAGCTCTACCAGCTTTGGTAGCCATACGAGACAAAAATCCATGTCGTCGATTTCTCTTACGATTCTTACTTGCTGCTCCTTTTATCATAGTCTATAATTACATAATTAAATCATATTATACCCTATAATAGCTATAAAGTCAAGTTTTGGGGTTGATCGTTATTTATTAGTTTAATTCACACTGTTTAATTGATAAAATCTTGTTTTTATGCTATTATTCTAGTGTTGTTGTTCTCTCACATCAAGCATGTCTAAGACACCTATTTCATTTATTTCTCCTCAAAGAGAATTAGAAATTGTTAATGCTTTAATGAATACATCAAATAATATTTAGTTTAAAAGAGGTCTAATCTTATCTGGTTACACTACAGATAAAAGTATTGTAGAACTTTTAATAAGAACATCTTCTGTAAAAAATGGGCTACTTTTTAGATTATTAAAGACAGGATTTGATGTGAATATAAACAATATATTAATTGGTGAAAAAAAAGAGTTACTGTAAATATTATTAGAAAATCTAAAAGTGACCTCATTATACATGGATACTTTAGATCTTAATCAATCTATTTCAACCACACCAACTCATCTTAGGATGGGTTTTTTCTTTTTATACTCAAAAGTGAAATAAAAGTGAAAAGTGTTTATTTATAGCTTTTTAAAGTGTATTTTATGTCATATTATTGCAAAAATTCTCTAATAGAGTATAATGAAATTAACTTATCCACAGTTTATAAACATCATCAATTAGACGATTGCAATGGACGAGAAACAAAGAGTTTGGAATTCTGTATTAGGTGAAATAGAGCTTAATATTAGTAAACCTCAATTTAATACTTGGATCAAAAACACTTATCCTATTAGTATGGATGAGACTGAGATTGTAATTTGTGTACCTAGTGCTTTTACTCGTAATTGGCTAGAGAATAAATTCAACCTTACTATCCTTAATTCTATTCAAAAAATTACTGGCTCCGTAAAAAGGGTTAAATATGTAGTTCAAAATAACCAAAAATCTAATTCTAAGTCTATTAAATCAGTTATTAATCTTAAAGATCAAGAGCTTCAATCTCAAAAAGAAGCTATGTCTGAAGATAATATTTCTAATAGCGCTTTAAATTCTAATTCAAATAATAGTTTTGTAAAAGTTACCAGATCAAATGGAATTTCTTTATTGAAAGATAATTATACCTTTGATAATTTTATAGTTGGATCTTCCAATGAACTAGCTCATGCAGCGGCTCAATCAGTTGCAAATGAACCTGGTACTAGATATAATCCATTATTTATTTATGGAGGGGTGGGCCTAGGGAAAACTCATTTAATTCAAGCTATTGCGAATAAATTACTAAAAAATAATAAAAACATTTTATATGTAACATCTGATGTATTTATTTCGGATTTGATGAATTCTCTAAAAAATGGAAAGATGGAAGACTTTAAGGCTCGTCATAGAGCTGTAGATCTATTAATAATTGACGATATTCAATTTATTGGAGGTAAAGAGGCTACTCAATATGAAGTTTTTAATACTTTTAATGAGTTATATGCTCATAATAAACAGATTGTATTTACTAGCGATAGACCGCCTAGTGCTATAAAGACTCTAAATGATAGATTAAAGTCTCGTTTTGAAGGAGGTATGATTGTAGATGTAGCTATTCCAGAATTTGAAACTAGAGTAGCCATTTTGAAAAGTAAATGTATTCAAAAAAACTTTGTGTTAGGTGATGAAATTATTTACGTTATTGCTGAGAGAATTAAAAGTAATGTGCGAGAATTAGAAGGAGCTCTTAATAAAATTATTGCTAGAGTACAATTACTTAATACTAAAATAACTCCTGAATTAGTAGATAAATTAATTGAAGGAGGACAAATTCATTCTCAAAGAATTGTAAATATAGACACTATTCTGAATGTAGTGTCTGAACACTTTCATATAAAAAAAGAAGATCTTCTATCTAAAAGTCGTAAAAAAGATATTGCAGTTCCAAGGCAAATTGCAATGTATTTAATTCGTGAAGAGTTAAAGTTAACATTTCCTAATATTGGAGATGCTTTTGGAGGGAAAGACCATAGTACAGTTATGCATTCTTGGAATAAAATAAAAAAAGACTTAGTTTCTAATTATACACTGGAACAAGATATTACACTTATAAAAAATAAACTATATAATGAGGAAAATCCTGAGAATTCATAAATTAATATTTTATTTTGTTAATAAGTTGTGTATAAGTTATATAAAAATATAGTTTTTGTGTGAATAATATTGTGGGTAAGTTAGTGGTATTCCACAGACTATAATTATATAAATAGTTATCCCCATATATTATACTGACTTATCCCAAATCATATCCACACTTGACAGTGTCTATTTATGCCACTAAAGAATAGTTTTCAGCTTTTCCACAGACACTACTATCTACTATTATATATATAATATATAAAGGACAAAAAATACAAATCTAGTAAAAAACATTTATTCAAGGTATAATAAATATATAGTTTAAGATAGATAAGATATGAAATTTACCTGTTTGCAAGAAAATCTTTTAAAGGGATTAAATATTGCTCGTCAAAGTTCTTCACGAGCTACAACCTTACCAGTTTTACAAACTTTTTTATTACAAGGAAAGCAAGGATCTTTAACTATAAGCTCTACTAATCTTGAAATTGGAATAAGAGTCCATATTCGTGGTAAAGAGGACTCAGAGGGGGCAATTTGTATCCCCCAAGACACTTTACTTGCCTATATAAGAAACTTACCACAAGATAAATTAAATTTAAGTGTCGAGAATGATGAATTAACTATTGAACAGGGAGAAGATATTCAAGCTCAATTCAAAGGTATTGTTGCTGAGGACTTTCCTAATTTGCCAGAAATAGAAGTGGAAAATCAAATTATAATTAATAGTAATGATTTAAAACAAGGTTTGAAAACAGTTTATGGTTCTTTACCTAAAAATGAATTTAGACCAGAAATTTCAGGAGTTTATCTAGCCAAAAAAGAAAATCAGTTAATTTTTGTTGGTACCGATGGGTTTAGATTAAGTGAAAAAAAAGTTAACTTAAATAATTTAGATGGAAAAGATTTCTCTGTTATTATTCCAAGTAAAACTATAGCTGAAATTATTCGAATTCTTGATGCAATAGAGGAAAATGAAGTTAATATTCAATTCGGATCTTCTCAAATTAAATTGATTATTGACACAGTTGAGATAATTTCGAAGTTAATTGATGGAAACTTTCCTCAATATGAAGGTTTGATTCCTCAAAGTTTCAGAACTAAGTTTGACTGTGATAGTCAAGAATTAGTACAGGCTATTAAATTATCATCTGTTTTCTCTCAAAATGCAGTAAATGATGTAAAATTAAATCTACAGGATGATAAAAATCTGAATGTTAGTTCCTCAGATTCTCAAACTGGTTCTAATAAAACTAAAATACCTGTTCATATTACTGGAGATACTGGTATTACCATAACTTTTAATTATAACTATCTTTTAGATGGGATACAATTATTCAAAGAAGGATCAATTCAATTTCATCTAAATGATACCGATTCCCCAGTAATTCTAAAAAGTGATGACACTCCAGATTTTTATTATCTCATAATGCCTATTCGCGATTAAATGTATGTTATCCAGAGTACAATCAGCCTCAACTCTTGGACTTAATGGTCAAAAAATAGAGATTGAAGTAGATATGACTCAGGGTTTACCTGGCATTACTATTGTTGGACTTCCAGATACAGCTATTAATGAAGCTAAAGAAAGAATTAGATTAGGTTTAAAAAATAGTGGTATTATTTTACCTCAAAAAAGATTTGTCTTAAATCTTGCTCCAGCTGAGGTGAAAAAAATTGGAACTGCTTATGATTTACCAATGGCAATTGCAATTCTGAAGGCTTTAGAACTAATTCAATTCCCAGAAAAAGACTATATTATTTTAGGAGAGCTAGGTTTAGATGGTAGTATTAGAGCAGTGCAGGGAATTTTACCGATTACAGTTTATGCAAAAGAACAAGGAATATATAACCTTATTATCCCATCTAATAATGCTAAGGAGGCTTCTTTGGTTGAAGGAGTTAATATTCTTGCCATCAATCACATTCAAGAAGTTTTAGACCATTTTGATACTAAAATTTCAACTAATATTACCCCAACTGCTTCGTATGACTTTGTGCCAAACTTTCATACCAGCGACATAGATATGGCTTATATTAGGGGACAAAAATTAGCTAAAAGAGCCTTAGAAATATCGGCTGCTGGAGCTCACAATGTCCTTATGACTGGCCCACCTGGAGCTGGTAAAACTCTATTATCTCGTACAATACCTACTATTTTACCTATGATGGATCGCGATGAAGTTTTGGAAGTGTCTCAACTTTATAGTATTGCTGGAAATCTGAATAGTGAGCAACCATTAATTATTAACAGACCATTTCGAGCTCCACATCATACCGCATCATCAATTTCTTTAATCGGAGGCGGGAGTTTTCCTAAACCAGGAGAAATTAGTCTTGCCCATCGAGGAGTGCTTTATATGGATGAATTTCCAGAGTTTCCAAGATTAGTTTTGGAAAGTTTAAGACAACCTTTAGAAGATAGAATTATTACAATTTCTAGAGCCCAAGGTTCTATCACATTTCCTGCTGACTTTATGCTGATTGCCAGCCAAAACCCTTGTCCTTGTGGTTATCTTACAGATAATGATAGAGAATGCATATGTTCTCAAGCACAAATTGTAAGATATCAGCAAAAAATATCAGGCCCCCTTTTGGATAGAATAGATATGATTATAAATATAGAAAAAGTAAAAACGGAAGAATTAATTCAACCATCTGAAGTACTAGAAGAATCATCAGAAGTAATTAGACAAAGAGTAGAAGATGCAAGAGAAATACAAAGACAAAGATTTCAAGATTTAGGTATAAAAACTAATAGTTCAATGAATATTAAACAAATTCAAAATATTTGTATTTTGGACAAACAATCTCAACAACTTCTATCCCAAGCAGTTAGTAAAATGAATTTGTCAGCAAGAGCTTATAATAGAATCTTAAAAATATCTCGTACAATAGCTGATTTATCTAATTCTAAAGATATACAGATTAATCATATTGCTGAGGCTTTACAGTATAGGGAGAAAGCGTCTTAAAACAAAAAGAGAGCTATTTATTAACTCTCTTTTTGTACGATAACTTTATTTTATCTAGCCAAAGGATTTCTAGCTCCTCTTACTTCGAAGTGCAAATGACATCCAGTAGAGTTTCCAGTAGTACCCATAGATCCAATATACTGTCCTTTAGTTACATTTTCACCAACTTGAGAGGCTCTAGTAGTAAGGTGAGCATAAAGTGTCACAACTCCATTTGGATGAGTTATTTTGATATAGTTACCATATCCACCATTCCATCCTGAAAAAATTACTATTCCTTCGCCTGCAGAAATTATGGGTTCTTGATCATAACCCATACCAAACAAATCAATTCCCTGGT
>CAZYEN010000027.1:0-3594 GCA_964646465.1 uncultured Candidatus Saccharibacteria bacterium
TTTTATTTTTTTAACCTATTTAATATGATTAATATTAATAACGGCATATTTTTTTCATTAAGTTATTTAGCTTATGGATCAATTCCCTTTTTTTTCTATTATTTATTGAAATTAATTCATAATAAGCTAAATATTAGAGAAGTAATATTTTTTCTATATCATATATTTTTCATCTTCTATATTACCACATATTTAATACCAGTTATTCTGGCTTCTATAATTTTGATTCTATTTAATATAAAAAAAATCAAATGGATTAACTTTGTCTGGAGATCATTGTTAATAATTATTTTCACTCTATTATTAACCTTACCAGTTACAATACCATTTATATCTCAAAGTATAAATTCAGACTTTATATCTGATAATTTAGTCAATTCAACTAATAGTTTAATAAAAGGGGGGGTACTTACTTCTATGAGAGGTTTATTTCATTGGCCTCTATATACATCTTGGAGCCCTAGAAGTTTATATACCTTTTCTGAATACTATAATAATTATATTTTTGCGGGAGTCTCATTATCTATGTATATAGCAATGATTATTTTCTTAATAAAATCTAAAAAAGAAAATGGAATTGTATTGCCTTATATTTTCATATTACTGCTTGCTATATTTTTTACAAAGGGATATAACCCTCCCTTTGGGGATATTTTTTCATATTTAATTAATAACCTATCTATATTTGGCGCTGTTAGATCTCCAGATAATAAGTTTCCAGTTTTAATAATATTTGCTTTTTCAATTATTTTTCTTCTTAATATTATCAAATATAATAAACATGTTAAGTATATCAGAATTTATTTAATTTTAATCATTTTAGCTTTTTCCTACCCATTTTTTACCAGAGAAGCCGTTTTATCTAAAGATGACTATCCTAAAAGTGGCTCTTATGTCTTTAGAATACCCGAAGAATATAAGGAAGTTGTTAATTATTTAAATAATGATTCAAATTTGTATAAAGTTTTAAGTTTACCGTCATCTGGTGGATATAGATCCTATGATATTAATAATAAACTATTTATTGGAAGAGATATAATAAGTACTTTAATAAGAGAGAATATAGTATCATATGAGCCTACACAAGATGAAATTTTAAAACAATTTGTTTTGGATAATCAAGATATCAACTCTTTAAAATATACAAATATTAAATATATATTAATAAGAAAAGATCTTTTTGATAAAAAAGAGGAGATCGATAAAATGTTTAAATTAGTTGATGCTACCGAATCACAAAAAATTATAGATAACCAATATCTAACTCTATATAAAGTACCAGATGAAATTTTTAAACCTAAAATTACTATAGATGATGATGTTTCATACTCATTTAATAAGATTAATATAACTCAATACGAAATTAGTGTTAAGAGTATTAAAAATAAATCGGATTTAAGTTTTCTGGAAGGATTCAATAAAAACTATAAATTATATTTAAATAGATATTATGATGTGGAGAGAAATAATGATACTAGCTTTAAATATTTTACCCAAAATGATATTAAAGTTTTATTTAAACAACCTCTTTTTGAAGATTCTCATAAACTAGTCTATGACTATGCTAATCAATGGATTATAGATCCTGACTATATCAAATCTAATTTTGATAAGTCTATGTACAAGGAGAATCCAGATGGAAGTATAGATATAGAGCTTACTTTGTACTTCAAACCTCAATCATATTTTTATCTTGGGATTATCATCTCTGGTACTACTCTTATTTTATGCCTTAGCTACCTTGGCTATACTTTTTACCGCCAGCGAAAACAGGGGAGCCGTTCTAAGATAGATATTCATCCTGTGGGGGAGTAGGGGGAAAATACAGGCGACTGAAAGGTCGCCCCTACAAAAAACAGTGTCGGCTAGGGTGCCGACTCTACGAAATGTAGGGATAAAAGCCCTCAAGAGGGGAATTAATATGTTATAATATAAATATATTAATTACAACAAAATGCAAAAGTTTATAAAGAGATTTCAGGAGTGGATTATATTAAAGTCTAAATTAGATCAGAGTAATCACAAGGCTCCATTTGTTAAAGAAAGAGATATTTGGTGGTGTCAGTTGGGTGAAAATATTGGTACAGAAGTAAGTGGTAAGGGAGATAAGTTTTCTAGACCAGTTATTATATTAAAGAGATTAAGTAGATGGACATATCTAGTTATTCCTACTACTACAAAAAACAAAACAGGAACTTGGTATATATCTTATGAATACCAAGGTAAGGCAATAAATGCTTGTTTACAACAAGTTAGAACTATTGACTATCGGAGGTTGCACAATAAAATGGGGTCTTTGAATGAAATTGATTTTGATAAAGTTAAAAAGGGATTTATAAAACTTTATAAATAAAAAAAAGAGCCCTCTTGCGAGGGACGTGGCTAACGCCAAATGTAAATATATAATATATCTTTTATTGAAATTTGTCAATATGTGAGTATTTAGGATGTCTATTGAATGCCCTGTTTTTTGAATATAGACATTAATTATCTTGTTCCTTAGCTACCTTAGCTATACTTTTTACCGCAGGCGAAAACAGGGGAGTCGCTCTAAGATAGGTAGTGATTCTGTGGGGGAGTAGGGGGTTTTTGTATTGACAAATGTAAGGTTTTGGTATATATTATTATTGTATTCGGCACTAGCCGCGCCCCTCGCAAGAGGGCTTATTTTTTTATAAATAAGTTTTGAAAAGATGTGTGTATCAAGTTGAAATCTTTTTTATCTAATTGACCTAATTTGTTTTTTAATCTTCTATAGTCTATAGTTCTAACTTGTTCTAAGCAAGCTAACATTACAATGTCATTATAAATAAATTTTATAAATCTCTCTCCTTCTTTTTCTGTTCCATTAGAAAATGTAAGTTTTGTTGTAGTTGGTATTATTAAGAGTAATCTTTGTGAAAATTTCTTTAATACTATTACTGGTCTAGCAAACTCTTGACCTTTCCCACTTATTTCAATTCCTATATTCTCTCCTAAACGACACCACCAAATATCTCTCTCAGAAAAGAAGGGAGGTTTATGTTCTGAGGTATCCAGTTTTGGTTTTATTATAAACCACTCCTGAAATCTTTTAATAAATTTTTTAATATTTTTGTTCATAGTATTTTGTAAATATGTTCTTTAATTATACCATAGGAAGTTGTAATTATATATATTAGTTTCTTTGGCTATACTTTTTACCGCCAGAGAAAACAGGGGAGTCGCTCTAAGGTAGAGAGTGATTCTGTGGGGGAGTAGGGAGATTTTGTCCTCACTCCGCCGTCGCAAATGGGATTTGCTCCTTGAAAACCCACGGTTTCCAACACTCGGTCTTTGACCTCGTTGCCTTCCTACTTAGGGGGATTACTTACCCTTTCTCAGACTTTCAGTCTAATTACATTGCCACCTCCCCCAAGGTAGGGCAGAAGGGCAGAGGAGTATCCACCCCCGCCTTGCAGGCCACCCCTCCAAAGGGGGACAATAACTCAAATTGCAAAATACATCCACCCCGTCAGGCGAAGCCTGCCACCCCTCAAGAGGGGAATTAATATGTTATAATATAAATATATTAATTGCAACAAAATGCAAAAGTTTATAAAGAGATTTCAGGAG
>CAZYEN010000028.1:0-22762 GCA_964646465.1 uncultured Candidatus Saccharibacteria bacterium
CCGGATGTACGGTACAGGCAGAAGGTATGCGAGATTCTATGAATGATTTAGAAGCTAAGGGAATTGTAGTCTTGGGAGTGAGTGTAGATGATGTAAAGTCTCATAAGAAATTTGTCGAGAAACATAATCTCAATTTTCCACTATTAGCAGATACCGAGAAAACTGTAGTCCAGGCTTATGGAGTATGGAAAGAAAAGTCTATGTTCGGTAAAAAATATATGGGTATACAAAGAGATACTTTCTTAATCGATGAAGAGGGTAAGCTAATACAACACTTCGAGAAAGTTAACCCACTTAAGCATGCTGGCCAAATTCTAGCTTTAGTTTAATATTTATAAATATGGCGAAACACCAGTTACCTTCTGGTTTTATAGAATATAGTCTTGATGAACAGGTTAAATTTGATTATATCCTGAAAACTATTCAAGAGGAGTATGAACATTCAGGTTTTACACCTTTAGAGACAGCTTCTATACAGTATTCTGAAGTTTTATTAGCCAAAGCTGGTGGGGAGATGGATAAAGAAATTTATCGTTTCCAAAAGGGAAGTCGAGATTTAAGCTTAAGATTTGACCTTACAGTCCCGATGGCAAGATATATCGCCGAGCATCATCGAGATATACCGATGCCAGCTAAAATATATCAAATAGGGAAGTCTTGGCGAGCTGAAAAACCTCAAAAGGGGAGATATCGCGAGCTTTATCAGGCAGATATAGATATTTTGGGTAATAATAGTCGGCTAGCCGAGGCGGAGATGTTATCTATAATACAGAATATTTTTGCTATTTTAGATTTACCACAAATTACCTTTAGAATTAGTAATCGCAAAATTTTAGCAGGGTTATTGGAGGAATATCAGGTTAAAGATAAATCAGCCGTGCTTCGGCATTTAGATAAAATTTCTAAACTTCCCTATGAAGAGTGGTCAAGAACATTAAGAGAAATTGTATTAAATCATGAACAAACAGTAGCCATACTTTCAATTTTACCAGCATCACCAGTCATAAATAGGGGAGGAACTAATCAAGATGTGATTAATAGACTAAAAGAAAATCAGTGTAATAAATCAGGATCTCTTTTTGCAGAAGGAGTACAAGAACTTGAAGAGTTAATAAAATACCTAGACTTATTCCAAATTAATAGCTATAGAATAGATTTATCTATTGTGAGGGGGCAAGATTATTATACTGGGACTGTGTTTGAGAGTAATTTAGAGGGTCTTGAAAGTTTTGGTAGTGTTTGCTCTGGGGGTAGATATGATAATCTTGTTGGGAATTATATCGACACTCAAATTACCGGTTTTGGGGCTTCTATTGGAGTTAGTAGATTATTTGGAATCTTACGAGAAGAAGATTGGTTCCAGGAGATGAATTATACAGAAGATAAAAGAGGAGTATTTATATTGAGTGAGGAGAATTTGTCTGAGAATATGCAAGCTATACTAGAGCTAAGAGATGAATATGGTATAGCTTTTGATCTATATCCCGAAATAGTGAGTTTCAAAAAGGCCCTCCAATATGCTAATCGTAAACATTATATCGAAGCAATTTTCTTTGGCTCTGATGAAGCGAAATTAGGAGAAGTTTTAGTTAAGAATATGGAGTCGGGAGAGCAGAGAATTGAGTTGCTTGAGGATTTGGGGGAGAGGTAAGTTAGGTATACAATTAAATTTCTATTTAGAAGCTTTCTTAAAACTCCTATAATAGGTGTATATAATAAATGTAATAAATATTAAAACATATATCCAAGTATATATTTCAAGAAAATAAACTCCCAAAAAATCAAGTGGTAATGAAGCAGCCTCCTTGCCTTTGTTACAATATTCCCAACCATTAGTACCGAGTAGTCTCTCATAAAATCTATAAGATCCTTCTCCATCTCCACAACCTCCAAGATTAGCAAGTAGTGCAATAAATTGAACTATCAATAATATTGTTAAAGATATTAACGATATTTTTAGGTTTATATGTTTTTTCTTTATAGATATAGCGATATTTATAAGCAATACTAAAGCTAAAATTATACTATATATAGATCCAAGGTATATTAATATAATTAATTGACTCCATCCACCAGAAGTAAACATAAATAAAACAAGAGAAATAAAACAATATATTAATAATATTCCCCAAAAAGCTTGTTTATTTAATTCCATATTTTTATAGTTAGTATATAGAATAATTATACCATAAATCCCCTCCCATTCAAAATATCTAATTTATATGATATAATAGTACCAATAGGTCATAAAATTATATGAAATTAATATCGTGGAATGTAAATGGGTTACGGGCATTGCAAAGAAAGGAATTATTCCAGCCCTTTTTGGAAAAATATCAGCCAGATATATTTTGTTTGCAGGAGACGAAGTCGCATATTGAACAATTATCTAAGGATATTGTAGAAATCCCTGGATATACCTCATACTTTGAATCAGGTATCCGTAAAGGTTATAGCGGGGTGGCGATTTATTCTAAGACTCAGCCTACATCCATCCAAACTGGCTTTCAGATTGACGATATCTATGATAGAGAGGGTAGAATTCAGATTGCCGATTATGATAAATTTATCTTAATCAATATATATTTCCCAAATGGTGGCTCAGGGGAGGAGAGGTTGAATTATAAACTCAAATTCTATGAGGCATTATTACAGTATCTTGAAAATATAGACTATACTCATAAAAATATTATTATCACTGGAGATGTTAACACCGCCCACACTGAAATTGACCTTGCTCGCCCAAAAGAAAACCAAAAAGTGTCAGGATTCCTGCCAGAAGAGCGAGCTTGGATAGATAAATTAACTCAACAATATGGCTTTACAGATACTTTGAGGATATTTACTCAAGAAGGGGAATTATATACTTGGTGGGATATGAAGACTAGAGCTAGAGACAGGAATGTAGGTTGGAGAATAGATTATTTTTTTGTTAGTCAATCACTGAAAGACAAGGTTAAAAACGCTTATATCTTAACAGAGGTATATGGTTCAGACCATTGTCCCGTAGTATTAGAATTAGAGATATAGTGATGAAGAAAATTGTATTGGTAAGACATGGAGAAAGTTTATGGAATAAACAAAATTTATTTTCAGGTTGGACAGATGTGGGGCTAACCTCTAAAGGAATAGAGGATGCCCGTCTTATGGGACATAGATTAAAAAGTAAAAATATTCAATTTGCTAGAGCCTATTCTTCAGTCTTAAAAAGATCAGCTATAACTTTAGATATAATTTTAGAGGAAATAGGACAACAAAATATCCCTACTATAAGAGATTGGAGACTTAATGAAAGACATTATGGGAAACTACAAGGTAAGTCAAAAATAGATATTCTTGATGAATTGTCTTGGGAACAATTACATAGTTATCGTAGAGGGTATTATACTAGGCCAGCGGCTTTGGAAATTGATGATCCACGAAATGCATTTTTTGATCCTAAATATTCCTCAATCCCAAAAGAGTTATTACCAAGAACCGAGAGTCTGGACGATGCTTATAAAAGAATTATTCCATACCTAGAGGAGCATATTATGAGCTGTCTAAGTGAGAATGAAAACATTATACTTTCATTGCATGGTAATACACTAAGAACTATATTAAAATACTTTGACAAATTAAGTGATAGTGAGATAGAAGGAGTAGAATTTGCTATTGGAGATATTTTGGTTTATAATTTAGATAATGATAATAATGTCATATCCAAAGAACATATATAAAATTATACAACTATGCCTTCCACAAAACCTCAACACAAAGAAAGAGTAGAAGAAATTTTATCCTGGTATAAATATACTAATACTAATGAACAACAAGAAAATCTATTAAAACTACTTAATTACGGTCGAATTGGTGGTACTGGTAAGTTAATGATTTTACCAATAGACCAGATTTTAGAACATGGTCCGGGTAGAGCTTTTGAGCCAAATCCAGTGATGTATGACCCCTTAGAGCAAGCCCAGTTTGCTGTAGATGGAGGATTCAATGGTTTTGCCGCCCCGTTAGGGTCTTTAGAGAGAGGACATGAAGTTCTCGCTCGTCATAATGTGCCCACCATTCTCAAAGTCAACTCCCATACTCTGATGATACCAGACAGTGAAAATCCAAAACCATCCATCCACTCTTGGGTAGAGGATGCTGTTAGATTGGGTTGTGTAGCAGTTGGCTTTACCCTGTATCCAGGCTCACTACATAGTAATGAAATGGAACAACAGGCAAGAGAGTTAATTGCTGATGCCCGTAAGGCTGGACTGATTACAATACTTTGGGTTTATCCTCGAGGAGAGGGGCTAATCAAGGGACAAGAGAGAGCAGTAGATGTGATTGCCTATGGAGTGGCGTTGGGAGTGAGTTTAGGGGCTCAGATTATAAAAGTAAAATTACCAATAGATGGTTATGGTATAGCTTCTAATAAAGAAATGGGTATTTATGATAAAGTTCCAACTGCAACTCTAACAGACAGAATCAAGCTAGTAATGAAAGCCGCCTATAATGGACACAGAATTGTAATTCATTCAGGTGGTGATTTTGCAAATGCCGAGACTTTAGAAGATGAGATGCAAGCTATTAGAGAAGGAGGAGCTACTGGAAGCATAATGGGACGCAATGCCTTCCAAAGACCAAAAGTACAAGCCTTAGATTTGATAACAGATTTACAAGATATTCTAGTTGGATAAATGAAATATAAATACATTTTAGGTATACTAATCTTATTGTTCTTGCCAAACAATATAATGGCAAGACAAATTTTAATGTATCCTAATGGTTCCTTAGTTAAATCAGTCAATGATCCAAAAGTATATTATATACAAAATAATACGAAGAGACCTATTGAGTCGCCTAAAATATTTTCATCCCAATTTCGTTGGCAAGATATAGTCATAGCCTCCCCGATAGAAGTAGATGGAATCTCAACAGGAATAGCAGTGACATTTAGAGATGGGGCATTAATATCTAATAGAGGAGTTATTTATATTATATCTGATGGACAGAGAAGACCAATAGCCTCCTTTGATGCTTTTATTCAAAAAGGATATAAACTTAACAATGTTATAGCTGTAACCGATAAAGAATTATCAGTTCATCCACAAGGGTCTATTTTAACAACTGAAGATATACATCCTAACGGTAGCTTGTTAGTTAATCCAGAAGGCAAGGTTTTTATAATAAAAAATGGAAAAAGAAAATGGATTCCTACTCCAACAATATTTTCATCCAAATATCGCTGGGAGGAACTAATACCAACCACAGAAGAATATTTAAATAATTACCCAGAAGATAGCAATGAATATTATGCAGAAGGTACATTAATTTCCGACTCAATCGGGAAGGTATATGTTATGAATAACTCTTTGAAGCAACATATATCATCTCCTGCTGTTTTTGAAAGCTATGGCTTTAGATGGGAGTCAATCAGAAGAGCTACAGATTATGAATTATCTATTATACCGGATAGTTCACCATTGAAAGATATAAAATACCAGCGTGATAGAGTCTTAATTTCGCCTAATGGAAGCCCAGCAGTATATGTGGTGGATAAGACAGGAGTACTAAGATATATACCTAGCCCTTTTATATTTAATAAATTACAATATATATGGGATCAGATTATAAAATTACCATCAACTATTTTCAGTCAATACCAAATTGGAGCTAATAAATTATTACAAGATGGATCAGTGGTATCGTATAATGGAGTTGTTTATTTGATAGCAAATGATTATAAAAGAGCTATTGGTAGCCCTAGTATATTTTTAGAATTGGGCTATAAATGGTCTTCAATCATTCCCTTATGGGCGAGTGAGTTTAATCAATATACTACAGGCACTGTTATAACAGATGTGTCAAATGATAATTATAATGTAATTACTTTAAATGACGGAGATGATATAATAGTTAATATAAACGGTAGAATAGAATACGTAAGATTATTAGGAGTAGATACTCCAGAACTAGATAGTTTAATTAGTACAAATTATTGCTATGGAGTAGAGGCATATCAGGCATTAAAGAGTTTAATTGCAAGTAACAGAATAAAATTAGTAAGAGACCCTACAAAAGAAGATAGAGATGATTATGGTAGGCTATTAAGATATGTATATTTAGAAGATGGCAGATATATCCAAGAATATTTAATCAAAGAAGGATATGCTAAAGAGTATACTCATAAAGGAGCTTTTTATCAAAATCAGGCTAATCACAAGGCTTTAGAACAGGAAGCTAAAGATAATAAGAAAGGCTTGTGGGCTACAAGTTGTAATCAGAACTAAATTGTGGATAACCATCATATATACAAGTATATAAAAATATGATATAATTAATTTAATCCTTGGCTTAGGCAGGTCGACAGGAGGGTAACCGTTAGTAAGAAAGAGCAATCTTTCTTCAAAATAGTAAATTATGAACAAGAATTTATTTGTACGAAATATTTCGTACAAAGCAACAAATCAGGACTTACAATCTCTTTTTGAGACTGTTGGTAATGTAGTTTCAGCAAAAATCATCTTTGACAAAGAGCAAAACCGTAGCAAAGGTTATGGATTTGTAGAATTTGCCACTGAAGAAGAAGCTGATAGAGCAATTCAACAGTTAGATGGAGCTTCTCTTCTAGAAAGAGAAATCTCTATTCAACCTGCTAAGCCTCGAGAATAAGTCCTCGATAACAAAAAGCCCGGTTAATACCGGGTTTTTTGTTTACAGAATATTTGTAAATAATATTTCTATGAAAATAGAGCAAGGACATTAGAAATAATAGTAGAGACTTCATTCTCAGTACCTCTCAAAGTACCTGACCAAACCTGCCATGCAAGCAGAGTTTTAGCAAATAGAGATAAGAATATATATATTTTCTCACCAAATACATAAGATTTCCAAGGTCCAATTTTCTTATACTGTAAGAACATATTAAGTGCAAAGACATTAAAGACAGCAAATAGAGAGAAAACAACAAAGTATACAAAACTAGGGATTTCTACTTCCGCTGAAGAAATAGCGCCTTGGAAATGTAAGAAAATAGCAATCCAAGGAATAATTCCAGCAATACATCCAAATATATATGGTAGCCAATTAATATCTTTACGATCTTGATTTATCTGCTCCATTACTAGTCCAAATAAATTCATACTAGCATTAATTCCAAATAGTAAAAGTAGAGTAGAGAAGTCATAGATTCCTACCAAAAGTGCAATCAATACAATCATCACAGATGAAGAAAGAGCATACTCATACCACCGAATAACATTTATATGTTTCTTTAAGTTTTTTATATACCAAGGATAAACATTTGGTAAAATAGTGATAAAGTGAGCAATAGCAGATAAGAGCAAGAACAAGGCTACCGCGGGACCTAAGTTAATATCAAAAAACTTTTCAGTCACAGGAGCAGCAGTACGAGTAGCAGAGTTAAAGTCTAAATAATTAGTAGTAATAGGAAATAAAGCCTCTTTTGATACATATAACATCAATCCAGCTTGAAAGAAGTGCAAAGCACCCATAATACCATTGTACATTTTAAGACGGTCGAACCCATTGTGCATACGGAAACCAATCATATGTTTAATATTTATTTAATAATATATATATTATGTACCATAAGGTAAAGAATGTCAATATTTTTTAAATATAAATTTTGACATTTTATAGGTGGTATTTTTGTCCTCCCTTTTATCTAATTATCATTATCTTTTTTCTCTTCCTCCTTCTCAACTATCTTCTTATTTCCTGAACTCAAAGCCCATAATCCAAGTAATATCAAGATTACTGGCCAAAAAGATCTTAGCACTTGTCTCATAGTTATAATATCTAACTGAAGCAACCCAATCGTAACTCCAGAACCAATCAATATCATAGCCTCTACCAAAGCTTTGAACTGAGAAGCTAGTAGTCTCCAAACTCCAAAAGCAATCAAAATAATAGGTAACCACTGAGCAAAACTAGGAGTATCAATTACTCCAAAATTGTCCAATAACCACACAATCCCAATTCCAACTAATATAGATCCTAACAAAGATTTATTAGACATAGTCATAAAAGTTAGTTAATAAGCAAATATATTATAATATAAATCAGTATTTAGTTCAAATTTAATTATATTTGCCATATAACACATATATTGATATAATACACACAAAGGGCCGTTGGCGCAGTTGGTAGCGCGCTTCCATGGCATGGAAGAGGTCGCTGGTTCGATCCCAGTACGGTCCACAAACCCTCTTTATATTTTTATGTATACAAAACCACAAAAAACAATTTATTTCTTTCGCCACGCTCAGAGCGATGGTAATATTCGTCACATTCAAGCTACAGATGAAGACATACATCCAGAAGAGCAATACATCACAGATTTAGGTAAACAACAGTCTGAGAAATTAGCGGATAGATTAGGCAATCTTAACTTAGAAGTCCTGATTTCTAGCACTTTAACTAGAGCGAAAGAGACTACAGAAATTATCAACCAAAAACAGGATTATAAAACAGAATACTCAGATTTATTCATAGAACGCCAAAAACCAAGTTCAATAATAGGGAAATTAAGAAATGATGAAATTGTACTATCTATCGAAAAAGCTTGGAAACATAGCCTTTTTACCTCTAATCAACAAGTAGAAGACGGGGATTGTTATGATAGTTTAGTAAAGAGAGCTCAAGACTGCCTAGAATTTTTAAAAAACAGGTCAGAGAGTGTTATAGGAGTAGTTACTCATGGGTTTTTTCTCAACACTATAGTCAATCAAGCAATTCTAGGAGAAACACTTACCCCAGAAATTTATAACAGAGTGCAAGAACAACATTGGCTAGATAATGCTGGTATTACAGCTTTACAATATCATCCCGACTACCCCTATACGGGCTGGAAAATCTGGATTTATAATGATCACTCCCATCTTTTATAGGAGAGGTACATTGTATTCGTCTATCTTTGATATAATTATATTTTTAATCCACCCTCCCCCTACGGGTACTCCCTCCAAAGGGAGACAAAGTAAGAATTGTCCTCCTCCAAAGGAGGTGGCACGAAGTGCCGGGGGTGGACGTACTAAAATTACCCTCTTGAGGTGTGGACAGCTTTGCTGGACGGGGTGGATAAGATAAAATTCATAACTCACAATTTATAATTCATAATTTTTTAAATCTATGCTATAATAAAAATACAAAATATAAGAATCAATAATATTACATAGATATGAAAAAACTAGGATATTTTGCACTAGGAATTTCATTCCTAATCGTAGGAGTGAGCCTATACATCAACAAAGACTTTAGCAATAAAGGAAATGAAGCAATAAAGGCAAGTCTAGAGACTACTCAACAAATTACTAAATTAAATGAAGACATTATGAAAGAACGATCAATTATTGAATTCAATACCACCAAAGGAAATATTACTATAGAATTATTCAGTGACCTCTCACCTAATACAGCTAGCAAAATTATCAAATATACCAAAGAAGGAGTATATGATAAAACCCTATTCCATAGAGTCATCAAAGACTTTATGATACAAGGAGGAGACCCTAATACCAAAGACCCAAGTAAAGCAGCTTTATATGGAACTGGAGATGCAGGAGAGAAATTTGATGATGAAATCAATGACGAACCTCTCGTAAAGGGAAGCTTTGCTATGGCGAATTCAGGACCAGACACCAATGGATCACAATTCTTCATCGTTACCGCCGACTCCACCCCTTGGCTAGATGGAGCTCATACTAATGTAGGTAAAGTAATCGGAGGACTAGATATCGCAGAATCAATCTCCACCGTCCAAACCGGGGCACAAGACAGACCAGCCGAAGATGTCAAAATTATCTCCGCTAAAGTGGTAAAGGAGTAAAACAACTATATAAAAATATGGATAATACATTAAACAAGAGTAAGGGAATGAATAGATCAATATTACTTTTAATTTTATTTATATATAACATAGTTATATACTTAGGATCTTTTTTTCTTGTAGGACTTTTCGCAGCTTCTATCTGGGTTCATATGCTTCCATGGACATTGATAATATTACTATCTATTTCAATTGTACATATTATTATTGATAATGATATTGAAAGAGTATCAATAAAGCCTAATACTTATCTAATTTTATTATCACTAGGAATACAAATATTAGCATTTATATTGCTTGTATTTACTCCAACTACTACATTTTTTAGTTATCATTTTATTATGTTGATATCTTTAATACCAGGTGGGCTAGCTTATTATGTCGGTTACAGGAGTAGAACAATAATTGATAATACTGAAGCTAGAAAAAATTATATACCATATATTTTACCATTAATAATACTAGCCATTGTTTCAATAATAGCTGTAGCTTGGTATTTTTATAGTGGTTGGATTAATAGTCCGGCAGATATACCTCAAGAGTATAATGAAAATAATGTAACACCACCAGAATATCAAGATTCTACACCTCCCCTTGACACAAATTTCTAAAATCGGTATACTATTCAAGCTCTTTTATAAATTTTTACAAAGACTCCCCTCGAGGGAGTTTTTGTTTTGTGCAAATATGATATAATATAAATGTTAAGTGAAATAAGTTATTTATTATGGAAATTAGAATTTTAGGAGGTAATAATAATAAAAATTTAAAGTCTAAACCACAATTGCTTATTTGGGGAGGATTTGGATTATTTATATTTTCATTCATTGCTAATTTTGCATCCCAGATTATATTCCCAATTTTGATGGGAGTAGGAGTAGTGATTGGGATTGTAGGTTGTCTAAAACTAATTATTAGCTATTTTCAAAAATAATATGTTTTTTACTATTATAGATATCCCAGGATACAACCATAATAGTGAAAGTATGTGGCATCCAGACTTTAGACAATATATTATAGAGTCAGGCAATGAGGTCACAACTCTTAATTTACCGGGAGGTAAATATCCAGTATTTACAGAATGGTATCCGATTATAGAACAGGCAGTAGCAGAAGCTAAAAATCCAGTAATTTTAGTAGGGCATAGCTTGGGTACTAGAGCGGTTTTATTATTCCTAGAGCAAACACAATATTCAGTACATGAGGTTGTTCTGATTGCTCCTTTTGATAACTCCCTTAGCAATTCTAGCTTTAGAAACGGGAACTACGCTAATTTTTTTGAGCATTTAGTAGACATAAGTAAAGTAAAATCTAAGATCAAAGTTAATATTAAAGTTATAGGCTCTGAAGATGATGCTAATATTCCTTATATACAAGCCCAAAATATAGCAACAGATTTATCAGCAGAGTTAATCAGTATACCTGATAGTTCTCATTTTTTAGATATAAAGTGGGCAAATCTTTTAAGTAAAATTATATTAAATTAAACAACTATAACTTTTGTTAGCTATTGACAAAAGTTATAGTGTATGTTATATTCAGTCTGTAGCATAGATTAGAAATATTTATTTTCTATCATGTATGTGCCTTAACAATTAAATCTTTGCTAATATAATCTCTTGGACAAAATTAGCATTCTTTGGTGCCTTTGAGTATACTATATGAAGTATGTTGAAAGGCGCCAAAGAGTGTCTCCTTAGTAGATATTCCCTAGGGAGTATTTGCTAAAAGATGTCTTATGGCGTCTCGTCCAATATTTTTCTGGAGAATTTCTAATGTCCATGATTCGATTACTGATTACCCTGGCTACCACCTCCATCTCCATCTTTGGGATAGGAGTTCCCTCCCAGGCTCAAGTTGCCAGCTCCCATGTTAAAGTGGGAACATGGAATAACTTTAATTCCAATGGCTATGTTCATGGGAATGGTCAAGTTTTTTCAATGGAAAGTGGTGGCATTGAGTTTATAGGTGGAGGTAGCTCTGCCGTCAAACCTTGTCACACATGTGGCAATTCTGCATCCAATGCAGAGTTCGGTTTAAAAGGAGGATATAACTTCCAGCGAGGTGCTGAGCTACTTGGCACAGGATCATTTTCATTAAATGAGTCTAGACATCTTGGTGGGGAGTCTAGTTGGACACAATTTAAATGGGGGAATAACTAGATTAATATAGTTTAGTTACAAACTTAGGAGGAGAGAACCTCTCTCCTCCTATTTTTTGAGATTATGGGTCTCAAACTTTTTAGTTTTGAGTATCCATATATTTTTAGCCAATCATGTAAATTACTCCATGAAAACTCTTCCTGCATCTTTCATTGCCACCATTGCAGCTACTAATATATGGTTACCGATTTATGCCAGTGAGGGCTACAATGATAATATAGGTGTTGGAGTTACAACCAATACTTATAACCTTTTACAGTCAGGAGGTGGAGGTTATAGTCGAGGACCAGTAGCTCCAGCATACAGCCCTTCAGCTGGAGGTAATTCTCTAGGGCATCCTGGAGAATCAAGGTTGCGATTGCAAACACAACAGCTTTGTGGGATTTATGATTCCATAGGAAAGTTGAAAGATGTGATGGTCCTTAACTCTTCTGTTGAAGTTGCTGAGGCATCTGAGGTTCGGCAACGAGGAATAAGTGGAGGTCTGTCTCTATTGAATGTGGGTGTATCTCTAGGACATCAATCCATAGATGTTATTCCTAGTAAGCCTCACTCCAATTTCCAACAGTACATATTGGAAGCAGAAGCAGCTCAGATTATTTCCTGTGAGTCCTTACAAAATCACGGCCTCCGACAGGAGCGAGTTGAAGACTCGATACGAACTCTCAATTTTCTTCGTCGTGGTAGACTTCAAGGTATGGAATCTTCTGAATCTGCTCAGGGTGAATATGAGAGAGCTCGCCGTAAGGCAGGTCTACATCATCCTCATCAACAACCAGCAGCAAAGGCTGCCAGACAAGGAGATTATGAAGGAGCTACTAAACTTCTTCATAAACCTACCACCCCATCTCCGCCAATTCGCGGTCTCTGGTGATACTATTTATAAATCACTATACTCCCCCAACTTTTTTTGGGGGAATTTTTTAGAGTAAGTTTTAAAAGATATTAAAATTATACCATATTATATAACTTTTGTTCATAATTGACAAAAGTTATATAATATGGTATAAGATATTCTAGGCAGTATGTCGGCTGCCACCATTTAGTCTTAGTAGTTTCTATATGAGGAATAAACTTGTAGTAGGACTATTTACAGCAACAATCCTATTATTTGCATCCCCTGGGGCTGCTGAGGAACAGACTTCATATAGTCGTTTCAGTTTCAGTGAAAAGGCTGAAGATATCAGAAAAATGGTTCAACGCTCTCAAGAGCGTCAGGGTATTGTTCTGTCAACTACAGATGAAAAGCCCACTAGAATTTTAGATAAGGTATCAGCCAACACCCCTGCGCCGGCTACTACCCCAGACCCAGTTACAAAATCTGCCCATGACAAAACTACCTCTACATCTGGTATAAGAGTAGAGTCAATCAAAGTTCATTCTCACACTAAGGTCAACACTCCTACTCCTTCCAGAACACTCAATTTAGTTCGTCCGGCCACTACCTCTGCTTCTACAAACAGTCCATCATCACACCCAAATACAGTCACATTTGCTGAACCACATCCACAAAATATACACCAACCCAAGGTTGTCCCCCAGCTGTCTCAGCAAGTTTCTGTAAGACATGCCAGCATGCATCGTAATCAGCGAGAATCAGCAGATCCAGAGCCTAGTAGGCAGGAGCAAATTTCCAATAAATCTTTTATGCTATTCGTAGCAGACCTGGCTTGGGAAAGAGTGGACAATAAGTCAGATTATGGTCTTGGAGCGAGGTTAGAAAGAGGAACAATTACTCCCTTGGCTGCACTCAGAGTTTATGCCCCAAATCGTATATCAGAAGCTCTAGCCATCTTAGCTGGAGAAAAAGAATACACTTAAAAAGGAGAAGAAAACTACTACAACTAAATTAATCACATTCCCTTTATTGGGATACATATTAAGAACTGAATATTTATAGTAAACCCTCATTAAGCTCGGACGATAAAGTCCGAGTTTAAAAGTTTTAATAGACTATAAAAATATTAAGTGAAATTACGGTGAAGTAATTAGCAGTCATCTCTTGACACTGCTAAAATTCGAGTTATAATATAAATAAGGAGGGTCCCTCCAGCCGGTGTACACCATATATTAGTAATATTAAGGTATAAATATATGAGAATTCGTAATTTACCAACATTAAATACTTTTGAACTAAGTCCAAGTAGGTTATTTGATGAAATCTTCGAGACATCCTTCCCAAGCATGACCAGAACACTAAGTGATATGGAAATGTATCAAGAAGGTTCCGAATTAGTAGTAAAACTACATGCTCCAGGATTCAAGGAAGATAATTTAGAGATTACGCTAGACAATCGGGTCCTAACTATCGAAGGTAAGTTATCGGAAGAAGAGGAAAAAGAGGATAAAGATAGGCATTATTATTTTAAGTCAATTTCTAAGGAATCCTTTAGTAGATCGGTACAATTACCAGGAGATATAGATGAAGACTCTGTAATAGCTGATTATAAAGACGGAGTGATATCAGTGAGATTACAACAAAAATCAGACTCAACTAGAAAGGTAATTAGTTTGAAAAAAGATTAATCATTCTTAAAAACTAGATAAAAGAGGGGGTAATACCCTTCTTTTTAAATTCCAATATTATAACTCAGTTATTATTTTAATATTGTATTTAAAAGGTTGTCCACTCCCCGTCTTTCAGACATCCCCCTCCAAAGGGGGGAAGAAAAAGCTTGTGAAAATAATTTTTTTCTTCTTTAATAAATTACTCTTCTTCCAAATTCAAAACCAAGCAACTTTATAAATTGTCTAATTCAAGCAATAATCTCACCTGCATACTCAAACTTCTCTGAAGCCCTATAAGTTAAACTAGTTAATAGTAAGTTCAAAACTGTAATTAGTAACACCAATAATACTGCTAAATCTACATTAGACAAAACCAAATACATAATATTAGCAATAATTATACTTCCTCCAAGAGCTAAGGTAGTGAAAGCCAAACCAGGTAGGGTAGTAGATAATGTCTCAGGGTCACTAGAAAATCTATTGGGATATTTTATAGATAAAAATATAGCTAATAAAACTATTAGAATTATGGATAAACTGAATACAATCCAATATAATAAAGCAGGGAAAAATGCAAATCCTAAAATTACAAAGTTTGCAATCAGAATTGGAGTCCCTATAAACAAGAATAAAGCGGTATAAATTAGTAATTTACCAACTGCAATATTCCAAGGTGAGATTGGAGCAACTCCTAAAATCCAGGATACTTTTCTCTCAGCGCTAAAAGTCGGGAATACAAATCTGAGAGTCAAAGCACTAATAAAATACAATCCAATAGCTAAAATTAGAGCAAAAATAAAGTTCGGGAAAATATATCCTTCTCCATAATTATTAGCATTAGAAGTAACCCTCCAGCTAACTGCAGTTTGAGCCAGCCATAGTCCAATTACAATCATAAACCACAGTACATTTTTTTTATCCCTCCAAATTAATAATAATTCTTTATCTATAATAGTATGTACCGCGTTAGTATAAGGGAAGTTATAAGATCTGTGAACAGCAATCTTAGCATTGTTTTGGGTGGTTATATAGCTACCCTCTTGTAATAACTGCCATATTAAAAGATAATTTTTCTTTAATAAAACATAAGATAATCCTAATAAAGCAATAGTAAGAGTCGTAAATATTAAAGTATAAGAGGTTCCGAATATATTAGAGCAGAATAGTATATCATGAAGAACTTGGGCTATCCCAAAAGTAGGTAAATAAATTAATTGTTCTTTCATGGTCTGTATCTGTAAAATATAATTACCATCAAAGAACTTTACAAAGTCTTGAGGTATGGCAATTCTCCAAAACAGAGCAACCATTAAAACAGAGCTAATTAGAAGCAATATAATAACTAAAGATTGAGATACTATATTGCGACCAAGTAAATTAGAGAAATATTTAAGAATATAAAAACTGAGCATATAAGATAAGACCCCAACAGTGCTACCAATTATAATCAAAGATGTTGTCAATATAAAACTTAAAAATAATGCCAAAGTACCAACTTCCATAAATTGAGCAATACCAATTAAAACAGGGATAATAACAGCAAGAAAAATCCAGAGACTAGAAATAAGTAGTTGAAATAAATTCAAAAAAGCCATAAGAGAGAAAGAAGGAGTCGCCATAATCCACTGATGAGATTTACGCCCAAAAGAAGAAGCAATCACTAGGATGCTATTCGCATAACTCAGTATAAAGACAAGCAAATAAAACAATTGAATAATATAAAAGTACAAAGAATCTCTTAATTCAATATCTCTGCTGATAAAATTTAAACCACCAACAGTAGTTGCATAAATTGATATAGATACAAATAAAATTATAATTAATAGAATAGAGATAGCAAAAATACGAGTGAATTTCTCACGAGCTAGATACCTTTTTATAACCTGTCCAGGATAAGACAATAATAATCCAAATGATTCTGACATATTTTTATTTATTTAGCTAAATAATTTTTATAAACGTCATCAAGCGAAGTCTTAGTAGGTAAGTGAGCTTTATCTACTAACTCCTTATAAGTACCTTCTATCTTCAACTTACCTTTTTCAAAAATTCCAATTCTAGTAGCCAGTTCTTGGGCTACAAATAAAGTATGAGTAACCATTAATACAGTCCCTCCCTCTTTTACAAATACATCTAAAATATTTTTAGTAATATCAATACTAATGGGGTCAAGACCTACAATAGGCTCATCAATCAATAAAACTTTAGGATTGTGTAATAAAGCCGCTAGAATCGAATATTTTTGTCTAACCCCACGAGAATAGTCCTGATACAATTGATTCTCAGTCCCAGATAGATTGTAAATCTTAAGTAATTTTTTAATATCTTTTTCTCTTTCAGAGGCGGGCATATTATATAAAGCCCCTACAAAATTCATAAATTCTAAACCAGTCATCCCATCCCACACAGTTGGTTCATCAGGAATGTATCCAATCAAAGCTTTAGCTTCTTTTGGTTCACCTACTATATTAATCCCATTTAATAAAATTTCTCCTTTAGTTGGCTGCAACAAACCAGATAGTAATTTAATCAAAGTACTTTTTCCAGCTCCATTAGGACCAATTAGAGCATAAAACTCACCCTCATTAATAGATAGGTCTAAATTATGAATTACAGTCTTATCTTTGAATTTTTTAGAAACACCTTTGATTTCAATCATATTTGTATGTTATTTTTAATTATAAAAATATAATATCACAGTTTGACAAATTTGCATAGCACAAGATATACTAAATATGTATAAGCTATATATTTAATTTATGAAAAAATATCTTTCAATACTTATAGCGATAATATTTCTACTAAGTACTCAGCCAGCCTCAGCTCTGATGTTAGATGCCGGAGAATCAGTAGATATAAAAGAAAAAGTAGAAGGAGATGCTTATCTTGCCGGACAAGTAGTTCGAATCCAAAAAACAATAGAAGGAGATGCCATTGTAGCTGGAGGAGTAGTAGATATAGATGCCTCCATTACTCAAGATGCAACTATTGCCGGAGATAAGATTACAATTAATCAAGAAATTGGAGACGATGTCAGATTAGCTGGAACAACCTTAATTATTAAAGCAGACATAAAGGGAGATGTCATTGCTTTTGCAGAAACTTTAATTATAGACAAAGATGTTACCATCACAGGAAGTGTAATCGCATTTGTTTCAAAATTTCAATTAGATGGGACAGTTAATGGCAATATTAATATTGCTAGCGTAGACAGTACTATTACTGGGACTGTATTGGGAGATTCCAAAATTAGAACAGCAGATTTTAATCTAGAAGGAACATTAGCTGGTAAAAGTGAATTTGTAGCTGAAAGAAATATCAACATTGCAGAGTCTGCTAAATTTGGTAATACGGTCAACTATGGACATCCAAAAGAATTAGACCTATCTAAAAATCTAGAAGAAGGAGTTTCCTCAAAACTAGACCCAGAACTACTAAATATACAAACAGAGAGACAAGATGTTATGAAAAACATGTTCTCAGGTATGCTAGTATTTAGAATTTTATCAGCATCAGTAGTAATCTTATTAATCTCTTGGTTGGCAGGTAGATTTATAACTAGAGCAATTACAAATTTAGAAAACGGTAAAGACATTAGAAAATCTTTCTTTTATGGGATACTATTATTCTTCTTACCAATTTCAATAATAATCTTGCTATTTGTGAGTTTGATCGGAATTCCAGTAGCTCTATTCTTAACATTTGCATACCTCTCAATGATATTTTTCTCCCAATCGGTCACTAGCTTAGTCATAGCTCAGTGGTTAAATCATAAGTACAATCTAAAACAACCAAAAGCACAGATATTCCTAGTAGCCTTAGGAATATATATAGTATTGTATATAATCAAATTTATCCCAATTTTAGGAGTATTGATCGGATTAATCTTAACATACATTGCCTTTGGAGCTTTAGTTGTCGAATATAGAAAAAAATAAATTAACATGCTCAGCTCATCCTTATTAATAGGAAGTTTAGTCGCAGGGGTGCTAACATTTTTAGCCCCCTGTACTTTTCCTCTTATCCCAGCCTATATAGGATTTATAACAGGAGATGGTAAGCTCACCAAACTCCAAACGATTCGTAATGGACTCTTATTCGTAGTAGGATTTATGGGAGTGTTTGTAGTACTAGGAGTGTTTGCTAGTAGTTTGGCTAGTTTATTTACATCTCAAGCTAGACTAATCATCAGCAGAATAGCAGGAATACTCATATTAATTTGGGGACTTGAGATGATAGGAATCTTCAAACATAAAATTTTCCAAACCACCTGGACACCCAGAATTAAAGGACTTAAAGCCGGCACCGTCCAAAGTTCAATATTACTCGGCATATTATTAGGAATAGGCTGGACACCCTGTGTAGGACCAATACTAGGTACAATTTTAACATTTCTTATTAATCAAGGAACGGTTTTAGATGGAGCAATACTGATGTTCGTATTTTCAATTGGACTTGCCATTCCATTTTTAATCACAGCCATTTTACTCGCTCAAGGTAGAGCTATATTACAAAAAATTGAAAAACTAACTTCCATCATTCGCATAGTTAGTGGACTATTCCTCGTCCTTATCGGAATATTATTCATAACCAATAGCCTAGAAGTGCTCGGCCGCTTCATCTTTAACACTCTCCAATTCCTAAATTATGATAGAATATTAGATTATTTGTAAAAATATAAATATGAAACTAAAATCTATACTAATAACTTTAGCAATATTATTAGCCCCCAATATAGCTCTAGCCGAAAGAATTTTAGATTTTGATTCTAAGATGGTAATCAATCAGGACCGAAGTATAGATGTCACTGAGACAATCACCTATGATTCAGAAGGAATAGAAAAGCAAGGTATATTTCGTACAATAGCCTTAGATAGAAAATTTGTTAGTAATGTCCAGGTCTTTAGAAATTATAGATTAGAACCAATATTAATAACAAGAGATTGGTTAAATAATAATATAGATATTAGAATAGGGCAGGAGAGGAACTATTTTAAAGATATTAGACAATACACAGTTAAGTACAAATATAATAACATTATCAAATCAAATAATAATTTAGACATATTAAGGCATAGTATTACCGGTAATAATTGGCAAATGCCAATAGACAAAATATCTACTACCGTAATATTCCCACAAACATTAGATTTTAAAGATGCTACACAATTACAATGTGAGATTGTAGGTGTACAAAATACAATCATTGATCAATGCCAAATCACCCAGATTAATGATAAAGTAATTCAACTAAGTTACAATAGACAACTTCCCCAAAATACGGGTCTAGAGATAAATCTTACATTCAAAACAGGAATATTAGATGAAGCTCCAATCTTATCCAGAGCCAATATAGATGTTTTAGTAGCCTCAGGTATATTAATAATATGTTTATTTATATTACTTATAATTTGGCTAATTTGGTATAAGAATAAAAATATAAAATATGAAAGTTTAGTCCAATATACCCCACCACAAAATTTAAGCCCAGCAGGGGTGGGATATTTAAGATACCAAAGACCACACACAAGACTAATCTCAGCACTTATGATATCCTTAGCCATACAGGGCATTATCAAAATTAAACAAAACTTCGACAAGAAATTTTGGCAAAAATCCCAATATACCTTCGATATGGTAGATAAAGAAAAGGCCAGAGGAGTTAATTATATGGGAGAGGCCTTTTTGATAGAAAGTCTTTTTAGATACTATCTAATGACCAATAATAGACTGTTCTTAGAAATTAGGTCGCTTATATCCAGAAAAGATACACAACAATCAACAAGAAACTTCTTAATATTGGTAGTCATTCTAATATTTATAAGCTATATATTTAAAATTGAGCTCATCTTTTTAGTTATAATTTTAATCATATATTCTATATTACCTAAAAGAAATCAATTCAATGAGATATATCAAGCTATATATTTAGAAGAAGTCGCACAATATTACATCAAAATACCTAGCACAATAAAATCACTGCTAAACCTAATCCCGATACTAGGTAGTTTTGGGGTAATTATAATTTATATGTCAGGATATTCTATAACTGCAATAGCTAGCCTAATAATCGTAACAGCATCGATCATATTAAATAGACTAAAACCAAAAAGAACACAGTCTGGAGATGAAATGATGGCATATATCTTGGGCCTAGAAGAGTACATAGTAGTGGCAGAAAAACATCGATTAGATTTCCAAGGTAAAAACTATCTATTTTTTGAGATTTTACCTTATGCAATAGCCTTAGGACATGCCAAAGTATGGGAAAAAGCCTTTGAAGGAATAGTTGTAGATAAACCAGATTGGTTTGAAAGCACAGCTAAATATAATCATACATTTTCATCATCTTGGTTCTACAGAGATATTATCTATAGTACTGGGCACTCTATGACTAAAATCAATAGTAGATCATATGACCCCAATAATAGTGGTGGGGGATTCTTTGGCACAGGTTTTAGTGGCGGAGGTGGAGGCTTTGGTCGCGGAGGCGGAGGAGGAAGTTGGTGAACTTATATATTAATAATTATTATTTCTTGAAGAGATTAGCATTAATACAGAAAATAAAATTATTATAGGCCAGAATGCTTGTCCTAGTAAGGTTGGTAAAATAAGACGAAATCTCATCGAAAGTAGAATAATAGCAAAGCTAACTAAAATAACGGTCTCAACAGTAGTATTTAATTCAGATTTTGACAATCTATAAATAGCAAAAGCTATTAATCCAATAGATAATAATAATATTAAAGGATTATTTACTAAATCATATAATAACACGATAGATGTTGATCTAATCATACTGCTAATGCTAGAAGTATAAGGCCCCCAAAAAGATTGATATGTAAAGTTAAATGGAAGAGCAATGATTTTTAAACTTTCAAGGAAAAGCACCGTACTCAAGACGAGTAATATAGAAGAAAAGAAAGATTTAATAGACATAATTATAGTTGGTTATATTATTTGTATTTTAATAATACTATCAATAGTATATAAAATCAACTGAGAAATCAATATATAGGATAATATATTCAATCAAGATTGCTATTAAATCCCCCTCTTGAGTGGTGGCAGGCTATGCCTGATGGGGTAGATGGATTTTAATTATTAATTGTAAGTTCGTAGAGTCGGCGCCCTCGCCTACATTGTTCTTTTATAGGGGAGACCTTTTGTCGCATGTAATTATATCTATCCCCCTTTTTAACTGCCGTAGGTAGTCGGAGGGGGGAGCCTGTAAGGCGGGGGTGTATTGCCCTTTTGAACTCATAATTTACCATTCATAACTCACCATTTCACCATCCCCCCAATCTATGCTATAATAAAAATAATAATTTACAAATTGAACTATTCGTAAATTCCGAACAGTTCAAAAAATCAGAATTGTAATATAAAAATTTCTCTTGCGAGGGGCGCGGCTAATGTCAAGAATAATTTTAATATATCATAAAATTACTTTTTTGCCCATTATTAATCTATATTAGTCAAAAGGTAAAATATGCTATAATATAACTAATAGTCTATAATTTTTCCAACTATATTTCCAAAAATATGCAAAATAAAACAAAAAACCATATAGGCAACTATGCATTTATAGATGCACAGAACCTACATCGTGGAGTTAAAAAAGAACAAAATTGGCAAATTGACTATGCAAGATTTAGAATTTTTTTACGAGATAAATACAATGTAACAAAAGCCTTCTTATTCATAGGATACATAGCAGACAATCAAGATCTCTATACCTACCTACAACAATGTGGATTTATATGTGTATTCAAACAAACATTACCTATCCTCGACAAGGCTACAAAGAAAATTACTTATAAAGGAAATGTAGATGCAGAACTAGTTTTAGAAGCAGTGTCACAGAAAGATATTTATAATAAAGCAGTCATTATAACAAGTGATGGAGATTTTGCCTGTCTTATAAAGTATTTAGCAAAACACAATAAATTAGAAAAACTAATTACTACACATTTACACTACTCTAGTTTACTTAAGAAATATGCAGAATTTATAACCCCAATCTCAGCATTCAAAAACAAAATAAAAAAGGAGCATTCTCGCAAACCCTAAAGTTTTTTGATAGTCTCCTCATCGGTATAAACAGATAATACCATAATATATAAATTTTGACAAGGTCATTAAGTATCCTCTGCCCTTTACTGAGGTGCCCTGATCCAATGTCTCCCTTAGGAGGGAGTACCCGTAAAAAGGCTTTAGCCTTTGGGAAAGGGGTCGGGAAAACGGGAGTTTTCCCGTGGAG